>JABFSF010000134.1 GCA_013140755.1 Methylotenera sp.
GATATGTGTAGAATATAAACAAACGTGGAAAGCCAATTCCGGTACCGCAATTTTAAGGAGAAAAAATATGAAACTTTTCAACCTGACTTCCTAGCCGTTTCTATCTAGGATTGCCTATTATTTGGCAATAAAAAGAGTCGGGCCATGGATTGAAAATGGCTCAACAAAAAGAGATTATTGAACGATACCTGGCTGATCTGCCAGATCTTGTAACCCCAGAATCACTAGCTCTTAAGCTAGGTCTTAATTCTAAAGCTATCTATCAACGGCTTTGGATTCAAAAGAAACAACCTCATAGGGTTGGTTTACTCCCTCCACGTTTTTATATACCAGGCAGTGATCGCGTTTATTTTGAGCGTGGCGAAGTTATTGAATGGTGGATAACTGCACGTAACAGACTAATAGAAGATACACCACCTCCTAAGCGACGAGGTCGGCAAACAATTACAGAAAAAATTCAGCAGCAACGCGGTTAGGGTTCATCATGGACTCAGAAAAAATGTCGCTTAAAAGCGATATGATCTCTTTGGAGATGCCTATTTTTGCATTAGCTAAGTGTCCTGATTTTAAGCCATTTGAGTGGATTTCTTTTGATGGAAAAAGAAGCTTGATGGTTATTCCATCAGCACTGTACGGTCGAGCTACGATATTTGATTACGATGTTTTGATATATGCAATCAGTGTTGCTGCAAAGCGGTTACATGAAGGATTCGCCCAAGGGTTGGAGGTGCAATTTACCGCCCATGAGTTTTTGCGAGCAACTGGTCGTGGTGCCGGTGGAAAAGACTATCAAGCCCTTGATGCCGCGTTAAGTCGTCTATCCACAACAACAATCCAAACCAACATCGCGAACGGTGGCCGGGAAGTAAAATCTTTTTTTCATTTACTCGATGTTGCAATTTTTGAAGTCGGTAAAAATGGTCGAGTCCAAGCCGTGAAAATAAAGCTTAGTGATTGGATTTATAGTGCAATCAATACTCGACAAATACTTTCAATTGATCCTTCTTATTTTTCTCTCGGGCGGCCGCTAGAGAGAAAAATATACCAAATTTCCAGAAAACACATTGGAGACAAAGGTGTTTGGAAAATCGGTATCGAAAAGTTACTTAAAAAAACAGGCAGCCGGACCAAATCCAAGGAGTTTAAGCGCGAGTTAAATAATGTTATTAGACGTGACGAAATCCCCAACTACCGCCTCAAAATCGAAGGCGATATTGTTGTCTTTTACGTTAAAGATCAGGCCAAGCTTGCTTCTTCAATAGCTGGGAGAGGCCTGTGAGTAATTTTTCAATTATTCGGGGTTTCACCCTCAGTTATTCGGGGTTTCATCCACCAAAACACGGGGTTTCATCCACCAATCAATTCGGGGTTTCACCCTCCAAAAATGCTTGTAAACCGCAACAGTGCTCGCGCTCAGAAAACGTAACACGCGCGCGCGTCTTTAATATTATTAATGATTTTAACGCTGAAAAACAAAACCTTGAAGGGGCTTTGCCGCCCCTCCAAACCACCTTGCAAGAGGGTAAATCAAAAAGAATGCGTGCTAGCACGCATGCTTTCTTTTTTTTAGTCGCTGTAACTACAAAAGCATTTAACAGTAAAGCCCTGCTTTTTAAGCCGTTTTTTTTGAAAAGAACATCAAAAAAATCCGTCATAAACCGCACCCTAAAGGGCAAGGGGCTTGACAGTCAAATACTTTTACAGCGGATCTGCAGTTATGCAGAGTGGCGGCACCCAACCGCTAAAGCGGTCAGTTGTCACCACTCTGCAAACTGGAACGCGAATGAAATTTAACCAACGGAGAAATGAAAATGTCAGATAAAAATGAGCGAAAAATAAAGTTATTAGAGGAAGTACGCGGAGAAGTAATGAGCGAAATTAACAAGAATAATGCTGAATTGGACAAGTTAAGACATTCAGAAGAATTATTTTTTGAAAAAGTTATGGAGTTAGAAATTAACTTCAAAAATATTAAAGTAATTGATAAAAAACTTCACTCATTAAGGTACGCATAAAGGAGCATTAATAATGAAAGAAAGAAACTACACACCAATAGCCAATTTTGCAATAAAGGCCATTTTTTTTGCAGTGACGGTTATTTTTCTAATCGAAATGTTTTTTTGAAGGGAATACAAATGATAGATCAACAATCAGCACAGAACAGTGCATTCAAAACGCGCGTTTTTCTGTTCGTTTGGGTAGTTATTACTAGCTTGGCGTGGCTCGGACTCGATAATTTCGTGGATCAGAACCTAGTCAAAGAGCTGCATATCTTTTTACAGGCGTGGTTAGCGAGCCTCTCACCAGTGCAGCTGTTTGGCCATAAGCCACTAGTTACTATCGATGATCAGAGCTACAAAGCTGCAGAACTGGCAGCGGCAATGCTTGACCGTGAAAACGTCCAAAAGATGATCAACTATTTTTTCATCTACACACCTATGCTGACTTTGGCAGTTACATCTTCAATTTTCTACTTTTCCAAATCTAAGAAAACGGAAAAGCAGGAAGTAAACCTTCAATTAAATAAATGGAATGGAAATTAAATGAACGAATTTACGGTACTGATATTAGTAGGTTGCTGCATGTTGGCAACCTATGTAATTGGGTGGCGCTGGATTAATGGGCGTTTTGGATATGCATTAGATGGTAAATGGCATTTACTTCTGATCATATTTGGATTGCCTTTTGTGTTGGTGGCTATTGGCTTGGTCTATTTAGTCACAAAAATTAAAGATGGCTCTAGTGGAAAGACGGAAAACGATGAAATTGATATTTGAAGAAAGTGGTGATTTTTTGATTTTTAACCAATTTGACGCGCACACAATTCGCTGGTCAATTATCAATGAAGTTGGAAGCATTGAGGATTGTGCAAACCTTGCTAACGCTATGATTCCGAACGGAGATACCCCTACTGAGAAACAAGGGGGGGCATCATGAAGCCAAGTAGGAAGATCAAGCATTTGATTAATGACCCTTCAGTTAAAGCTCATATAGCTAAGCTAAAAGCAGCTGGTGTGCAATACGAAATCATTGAGATCAAATCCCCAAAAACAATAAAGGAAAAATCATGAACGACCAATATTTATTAGTAATTATCTATGGTGTTTTTGTTGCCTTAGCTTGGTACGTAACAACACAATATGAATCATTGAAAGACATGCCAACAGCAAGATGGGTGAGCTTTGTATTCGTTTTACCAGCGACGATTGAAAGCGTTTTATATTTTGGCGTACCTGGTGTTTTAGTTGGGTTAATAGGTCTTGCTGCCGTCTATGGCGGCATTAGCTTAATAACTCCATCTAGCTCATCTAATGAGCAACACATTCGAGGCGGTATGTTACAGGATGCACGTGATCATAAACTGTTGGCCAAGAAAAAAGCACAAATCGATAATAAAACCGGGCGCTCATCAACGACTATTGGCGGTGTACCTATCACTAAAAAAGATGAAACGCTGAATATGTTGTTTTGCGGTTCACCTGGCTCTGGTAAGACTCAAGCTTTTCACGAAGTCATACACGCGGTTCTTAAGCGCAAGGAAAGAGCAATCGTATTTGATGAAAGTGGTGATTTTGTTGCAAAACATGCTACAGATCGGGATTTGATTTTTAACCCATTTGACGCGCGCACAATTGGCTGGTCAATTATGAATGAAGTTAGAAGCATCGAAGATTGTGCGAATCTTGCCAACGCTATGATTCCGGACGGAGAGAACTCTACTGAAAAACAATGGAATAGCTATGCACGTGGAATTATTCAGGCTGTTTTACAAAAGATGTATAAAGCTGGAGATTTAAAAAATCGCTCACTTTACGACTGGGTAATGATTAAGAAAGTCTCAGAACTGAAAGCGCTATGTGAAGGTACACCTGCACAAAGAGCTTTCGAAGAGGGCAATGAGCGCATGGTCTCTTCAATACTTACTATCATGGCCAATTCAATAGCACCTTGGGAATATGTACCAGATGGAAAGTTTAGTATCCGGGATTTTGTTGAGAGTGAAGAAAACTATAACGGTAAGTTGTTATTTTTGGCCAGTGATGCAGTGCGCCTTAAGGCTGTGTCACCAGTCTATTGTGCAATGTTTAATTTAGCAGTTGTGGCAGTTAACAGTTTGTCTGCGAGTGATGAACGCCGAGTCTGGTTTTTTCTGGACGAGCTCCCAGCATTGGGTGCTTTGAATGAGTTGGATGCGTTGCTGAATCGTGCACGTAAGAGAGGTGCAGCAGCAGTGGTAGGGCTACAGTCACTTAAGTACCTTGATAAATTGTTTGGGAGAGAATCAACTCCACTGTTATTGAGTGGTATTGGTACTACGTTGGTACTTCGCACAAACGACGAAAGCAGTGCTAAGGATTTAGCGGCACAACTTGGCAAGCAAGACGTGCTTAGAGCGGTAGTAAGCGAGTCAAGCGGTAGCAGTGGGAGTGGTGCATCACAGAATAAGTCAACAAACTACCAAACAAAAGAAGGCGCTGAACTGGTAACCAGTACTGAACTTACAAGACTGGCAAGTCGAGTTGGGTATTTGAAAAGATCGGGCGAAGGGCGTTCGATATTATTAGTCAATATCCCCATCTCCTATAAGCAAGGAAATTTTCCTGCATTCATTCCTAAGCCAAACTCTGAACAATTTTTACAGCAAAAGATTGATGAAGTATCTCAAGTGGAAAATGACATTGAGGTTCAAAAAAACCAAATTGAAGTCAATACAAAGACTGAAGAAAAGGATTTTGAAAAACAGGTGCAGCTAGAAAAAGCGATTACACCAAGGTTGGATAATGTTCCTACACCAACGATTCTAGAACAAAGTTTGCAGGACATTCTTGCCCTAAATACTGTAGTTCAAATTCAACCAATTATTACTGGGCAAACAGTACATCCAGAAAGTAATGCATCTCACCATGACCATGATTATGACGATCAAAGTTTGAATATGTATGAACCATATTCTGAAAATGATGGAAATGGCTCTACCTTCACAGGAAACCCTGATGTTTAAGAGTTGCCACCAAAAAATAATTATAACCACACCTGACGCATCTAGCGATGCTGTCAGTGTGCAGTCTCTTCGAGCCAGCACACAAGGCGCAGAAAGGCTCTCACGTGGCGGCATCAGTTGCCGTCACTGGGTAGTACAAAAACAGTACAAAGGCTTAATGCATAAGGCATGAAGCAGGCGGCACACAAAACTTTAAAAAATTATGGTATGGCGGCACTTTGACGGCTAGGAGTGACGGCACAAATAAAGGTTAAAGATGAATAAAACACAGCACAAAATTACAGTTCGAATGACATCTGAAGAGAAAAAAGAGCTTGATGAATTAGCCTTAAAAACAGGCCAATCTATCAATCGGACGGTACTCGATTCAGTTAAGAAAACTAACAAAGACAACGAGCTAAAACAGGAAATTTCCACATTAAAAGAGCATGTAAGTCTCGTAGCAAATGGAGTCAATGCGCTCAATGAGAACTACATGAAACAGGCCAATGCAATTGCCGGACTAGTGGAATTGTTTAGAGCGAAAGGAATTTTTTAATGCTATCAATCAAAAGCTTTAGTGCTGGAAAAAGTGCGGCCTCGATCGCTGATTATGTGCACCAAAAGGGAGCTGAAACATATTATGGCAATGGATATTGGGGTGGAGAAGGTTCTAAATCAATGAACTTAGATGGCGACCTTAAACCTGGCGAATTGGAAAGGTCTCTCGCAGGTCGTCACCCAGAAACAGATAAAGCCATCACCAACAAGGTAGACGAAAAGCATAAGCCAGGATGGGATCTAACATTTAGTGCCCCTAAATCAGTTTCTGTTATTTGGGCTGCAGATCCCGCAATGAGAGGTGAAATTACAACTGCGCATGAAAAAGCAGTAGCGGCCGCTATGGACCACCTTGAGAAGGAGGCCTTTTTTACAAGACATGGCCACTCTGGAATAAGCCAAGAACCCGTGTTAGATCATGGTGGATTAATTTACTCCGTTCACCATCATGCTGCTACCAGGGCAGGTGATCCAGGGTTGCACAGCCATACAATCGTGGCAAATATGACTGCAGACGGACGTAGCTTAGATTTTGATACACGACACAAAATGCTTGCCGGTGCATTGTACCGAGTTGAACTCGCAGATCAAATGAAACAGCTTGGATTTGGAATCGAGCGAGACGGAAAAAGCTTCGGAATTGTTGGTGTTGATGTAACGCTTCAAGAAAATTGGTCAAAACGCGCTGAAGAGATAAAGCAAGAGATGCAAGAAAAAGGACTGGAAGGGGCTGAGAGCGCTGCAAAAGTGGCCAGTGCTACAAGACTAGACAAAACTAACGAAAGTGAGCCAGAGGCCTTTAAAAGATGGGAGACAGAGGCAAAGGAATTCGGGTATGACACTGAAAAAATTAAGCATGCCGGTATTGAGGCTTATGTCTTGAATCAATCACCCAAAGATATCATCGATGAGCTTGTTGTTAATGAATCAACTGTTAGCGAGCTGCAGTTCAAAGCTGCAAGCATACAGGCTGCACAGGGCATTTATAACGCCAAAGATGCTCTTAACCGCTATGAAACTGTTGTAGCTAAAGACTCAAGCATCGTGCGTCTGCATTACTGGTATAAACAAGCAGAATTGGCAGATGGAAAAGGAGTGAGAATAACAACAAAAGCAGTCTTGGAACGGGAAACAAGAATGCTTAAAACAGCTGAAAAGCTTGCCAATCGTAATAATCATCCGATTACGGCAGCCCAGCTTAAGAAGACGGAAAAATGGAATAGCTTATCGCAGCAACAGAAAGAAGCCGTTGCGCATTTAACTACATCTGGAGATCTAAGTGTTTTACAGGGCTGGGCTGGAACTGGAAAAACCTTTGCACTAAGCGTAGCTGTAGAGGCTTGGACAAAAGCTGGTTATAACGTAATTGCAACAGCTCCAAGCAATCAGTCCAAAGACGAGCTTAACAAGGCTATAAAAGCTGAGGTAGTAATCAATACTACTGCGCTAGAAATAAAACTAGCAAAGGGTCAGATTGAATTAAACGGTAAGACTATTCTAATTATTGATGAAGCTGGTATGGAGGGTAGCCGGAGAATTGGTCATTTGCTTGAAAAGGCAGCGGTCTCTGGCGCAAAGGTTGTATTACAAGGCGATACTAAACAACTGCAGAGTGTGGAGGCTGGAGCAGCAATGCGAGGCATTATCCAAGTCATTGGAGCTGCCGAACTTGGCCACGATTCAGTAGTAAGACAAAAGCATCAGATTGATCGTGAAATTGCCGAAGACGTTCGTCATGGTCGTACTTATGACGCTATTAACAAACTATTTGCAAATGGAAGCATGGCTGTTAAAAAAGATATAGGTGAAGCGTACAAAAGCGCGGCAGCAGCTTACCTAAGCGATAAAGCAAATGGTCAAGATCCAATTCTTGTTGCTTGTACCAGGCATGAGGTAAAACAACTGAATCAACATGTCAGGGAAGTGTTGAAAGAAAGTGGTGAAATTGACAAGAACGGTCAAACATTTAGAACGGCCAGTGGTGCAAGAGAGTTTGCCCAGGGCGATAAAATCGTTTTTGGTGAATTGCATCGATTTGATAAGAAGGATAAAGAAACGAGTGTGCACAATGGTAGTAGAGGTGTAGTTCAACGTGTCACAGAAAAAGCTATTTACGTAAAACTAGACTCTTCAAAACAAGTCGTGAAAGTAGAGCCACACAAATACAACAAAATAGATCATGGTCATGCTGCTACCGTGAATAAAAGTCAGGGTGCCAGTGCAGATACAGCGCACGTGGTTTTGGGTGAAAGAGGGTCTTTAGAGTGGGCTTATGTGGCAGTTTCAAGACATAAGGAAGAACTCGTAATACACACTACAAAAGATGTTGTCGAGCGTGAAAAGTCTCAAAATTCGGAGATGGTGAAAGAATCAGTTATTGAAAAAGTCTTTCATAGATCAAGCGCAAAAGATCTCTCTACAGATTACTTCAGGATGGAGCCACCAAACCCCGCTCCACCGACACTGGATCAACCTGAGAAAAATATTGAGCCCCAAATTAATGAGCAAGGCCAAGAGCATAACGACCCAAAGCTAAGTCCTGAAAATTCTTCTAGAAGCATAGAGCCTATGGAAAACAGGGAGCAAGAATCGAGGCATATTCAAGACAATACCCCTACTACAAATATAGAAGTGGCTAAACCAGCCATTGAGAAACCTCTGAATGAAGTGCTTAAAGATAACGCTAAAGAAAAGCCTTTAGGAGAGGCGCTTAAAGACAGAGCAAATCACCAACCAACTCCAGAGCAAGCTAAAGCTAATCAGCAAAAGCTTAACGAAGCTATCAAAACTAAAGCAGCTCAAACTGTATTAAAAGTTGAGGCCGTAAAAGTTATTGAGAAAGTGCCAAGTAAAGGCATAGGGATGGATATATAAGTGAGCAAAATCAGTCGAAAGTAACGTCAAAGTAACCGGTATTTTTTTAATGAATTAAATGTAGTTTAGTGAGTAACTCAAAAGTAACTTAAAAGTAACCAAGAAAAGGAAAATTATGTCTCTCCATACGCTATTTGAACCATTAGCAGATTTTGCAGTAAATCAAATATTCAATTGGGCGCCTTTTAAGCGCTCAAATGAACGTCCAATAATTAGACCTATGCCAAACGGGGCCCAAACAATAGAGACTACCTACGACAGAGGGGTTGAGATCAGAATCGTTGCAGTGGCCACTGTATCAATGAAAAAGGCATATGTTATTTCTGCAGCTCGTGATTTAGCAGCAGGCAGCACATTCAATCTGGCGACAGAAAAACGCCTCGTACCAATAGACCTATTTTTGGGATGGGACTTAATGTCATCTCCTGTGTCATCTCGTTTATTTGATTATCAAAAAATATACGGAAATGATGGTAGTCGCACAATCATTTATAAGAGCGACGATTACAAAGTCGATCGTGCAGCTGGACGATGCGCTTATGTTCACTTTATGAATCCTATCAACCTCAGAATGCCTAAAGTAGGTGATTGTGTAAGCTTTGAGGGTTACCTAGTAAACGTCTTTATTGACAATGTTTGCACCTGGCCAACTGATCTACATATGGGTGATGAGAATTGCGAAACTGTGTACCCAACCAATTTTAAAATTTTAGACTAGGAAAAATCATGTCAAAAACAAATGATGAATACGGTAAATTGCTTGATCAATTGAATGAAGAATTTGCAGATGCACTTTCCCTGGCACTTGTAGATCCAGACGATGTAAGGGAGTGGGGATGTAGCTGTACTGTAGTGCTTAATGAATATATTGAGGCTTTAGGCACTCCCGAGCAAATGATGCTTGATGTGCGTGGCATGCCTATTTGGCATTTCTATGATTCAAAAGGAGATCTGGATTTATATATTGTCCAGTTGAATATACCTGGTATGGAACATTTGACGCTATCATTTAATACACTTGAACCAATTGCCGGTAGAGACCTTGAGGTATTTTAGTGCTTAAGAACGTGAAAATTATGGATATTTTTAGTGCTTTCAAACTTTGGAAAGCTAAGCGAAATTTATTAAGTTATCAGCTACGGCTAGCAACCGTAGCTGATTTGGATTTTGTAATGAACGAAGTTGTTGATGGTGCCAAGAACGGTCATTATGCAAGTACACTACTTAATCCAGAAGAACAAAAAGGGTTGTATGAGCAGCTAAAAAATGTTGTCCATTATTCTCATATGGGTCGAATTTCTCAAAGGGGCGTAGAGTACATCTTTGCCCAATTATGGATATACGGGTCATCTAAAGACAATCAAGTAGGTTTTTGCCTCTTATCCGAAAAGCTTCCGGGCAGTGTCGAGAGTGAGATGGAGCTGTATAAGATAGGCGTAAGAAAAGATTTGAGAGGATTGGGTCATGGCAGAAGAATTGCTGAACTGTTTGTCACCAAAATGCCTAAAACGGTTAAATTATATGCAAGATGCTATAAGTGCTCCGAGGTAATGTTTATGCTGCTTAAAGAAGTTGGATTTGATCATGTAAATACTACGCTAGGTGGAACTAGAGAGTTAGAGAAACGCCCATATATAGTTAGCTAACAATTACCCCAGTTTTTTTGCTAGATCAGTTACGCTAATTTGGTAATACCTGCTTAACATTTTCAGATCGTTGTGACCTGTAACTCGACTCAATTCAATTACGTTTGGCAAAAGAAGAGCCAGTCGACTAGTGGCCTCATGCCGCAGATCGTGAAATCTCAGATCCGTTAAAAATTTATGGTCTGGTTCAATACCTTTACTTTCACAATCGGTCTCATATTGCTTTCTAGCGCGATCTACAGCGCGTTCAAATGCCTGGGTGATCTGTCTATCCCTCAGGCTAAAAACAAATCCGTCTATACGCGCCGGTAATGCTTTTAAAAGCTTTGCTGCTGCAGGCATGAGTGGTGCAATTCTATTTTTGCCATTCTTGGTTTCCATTAGCTTGGCAGAAGGCACATTAAAATCAATGTTTGAGCGAATCAAGTTTGATATTTCACCACGGCGCATTGCTGTATAAAGCGCAAGTCTCATGATGTTTGGCAGTTCTACACTGTTCGTATTATTACAAATGGCTTCAATCTCGGCGTCGCTAACGCGGCGTTCTCTAGCATCATCAACAGGCAATTTCTTAACAGATGGTACACCGTGAGGCAGTATGATTTTGCAATCATCATTTGCGAAAGAGAGAAGGCGTTTTAACGTTGTAATTTCACGATTGGCGCTATTGGCTTGGATGGTTTTTAATCGCGAATTTCTAAACTGAATGATGTCACTGGTGGTTATAGTAGCTATGATTTTATTACCCATGGCTTTCTCAATAATATTGAGGCGTGATACCTCCTGAGCTTGGGCTTTAATGGCTAATTTTGTTTTATCAACAGGTTTTTTTTTGCGATCCTGAGTCTCTTCATCTTTGGGCTTGATGTTAAGTTTTTCAAGTTTGTAACGATCAATGAGTTTGCTAAGTGATGTGCGCTCTGCCTCATTGGTGTTTATAAAGATGCCGCGGTCAATTTCTGATTCGGTTTTCCTGGCCCATACCTCGGCGTCTTGTTTATAGTAGAAGGTCTTACTTAACGTGTGCCCCTTACGCCTTATTTGCACTTGCCATTGATATTCACCGCGTAGCGTAATACTTGCCATACTATAACTTCCAGTGTGTTGAATTTGTGTTAATAATTACTATTAAATAGCAATTTATTATATAAATCAACACGTTTTAATTGTTTTAGCTCCCCCTCCTAAGGGGAGGGTCACACGTTCGATTCGTGTCGAGGGCACCAAATTTTAAAGATTATAGTCTAATCAAATTGCAATGCTAAAATCAGATGCCGTTAAGCTCAAATTAGCATCAATATGCGCAAATTTCACGGCACTTAGGCTTCCAGTTCCATCTTTATCGTAATACAAATCCCCCGTGGTGCTGTTATAAATAACTCTATCATCAGCATCATGCGCGGTCGTGCCAATATAAAATGCCGCTACTGTTAAATTACCAACCGCACCCACTGTGGTAAATATGGTTTTGCTTAGCTGAATAGTATCGTCTGCAACGCTAAAGTCTGTTATCCAATCAACATTGCTGGTTGCAGAAAGAGTCGTGTTAAAGCTAAACACATCATAGCCCTCGCCACCCTCTAATGCGTCATTTCCTGCTCCACCATGTAAAACATCATTGCCACCGAGGCCATAAATAGCATCACTATTTGCTGTGCCTATCATAAAATCGGCATTGTTTGTACCGAACTCGTTTGAAAACTGAATAGTAGCTCCATCTGCCAATTGAATACTTGCTAGCTGTTGTGAAACATTAGTGTGCCAGTTTTTAATGGTAATTTGGTCCCCCACATTAGAAAATTGCAAGATCAAGTCATTACTTGAACGCAATATAGTAATATCGCTGGCTGATATTCCAGCACCTAGTACCAGCTTATCAACAACCACACCTTCTGAGTTAATGCTAGAGCCACCTGTTGTGTAAATAATATCTGCGCCATCACCCTTGTTGTAAATAAAGGTGTTAGCACCAGCGGTGCCATAAAGTTTATCGTTACCTGTGCCACCAACCAACACATCATCTGTAGTTTCTAAATGGCTAGAGTATATTGAGAAGCCATAAAGAATGTCGTCACCAGCCCCGCCATAAAGCGTATCTACACCGTTTTTCCCTTGTAAGGTATCATTGCCTTCTAGTCCGTACAACATATCATCATTAAGTGGAGAAAAAGCCTTGGTGCCTCCTGTGCCGTTTGGTATCTGAATTGTTGTATCATCGCCTATTACAGTGTCATTACTGCTTGAGCCATAAATAGTGAGCATCTCGGTTGAGCCGTGGTTCCACACTGAACCATCGGCAAACTCTATGGTGGTCAAACGGTTACTGATACCATTGCTAAACCAACCTTTAATCACAATTTGGTCGCCCACATTATCAAAGTTAATCACCATGTCGCTACCAATACGTGATAGTTTCGCCTCTTGCGGCATAATTTCTCTTAACACTAGTTTATCTAATGGTGCCTGCCCACTAATACTATAACCACCATTCGGATAAATAATATCTGCGCCATCACCCTTGTTGTAAATATAGGTGTTAGCACCAGCGGTGCCATAAAGTTTATCGTTACCTGTGCCACCAACCAATATGTCTGCTGTAGTTTCTAAATGGCTCGAATTGATTGAAAAACCATAAAGAATGTCGTCACCAGCCCCGCCATAAAGCGTATCTACACCGTTTTTTCCTTCTAAGGTATCATTGCCCTCTAGCCCATACAACACATCGTTATTGAGTGGGTAAGTGGAGATAAGGCCGCCTGTTGTACTAGCTGTTAGTAATGAAGCATTATCGCCATACACCACATCGTCACCCGATGTACCATAAAAAGTCAGCATCTCAGTTGAGCCGTGCTTCCACACCGTGCCATCGGCAAACTCTATGGTGGCTAAGCGGTTGCTATAAGTGCCACCGTTAAAATAACCTACAATTTTTATTTCATCACCCGCGTTTGTGAATCTAATAATTAAATCGTTACCCACGTGCGCCAATTTAACATCTTGCGTAGTGATGCCTGCGCCTAACCTAAGCGTATCAGTTGCGTTCTGTAAAGCTAAGTTAGTCGTTCCTGCTCCTTTTGGGTAAATAATATCTGCGCCATCACCTTTATGATAAATATAGGTGGTTGCACCCGCTGTACCATAAATAGTGTCATTGCCTTTGCCGCCAATTAACATATCGGTTGCGGTGTCGTTTTCGCTTCTATTGGTATTAAACCCATAAATAACATCATCACCCGCGCCCCCATAAATAATATCGTTACCCTCTTTGCCATAAATGGTATCGTTACCCTCTTTACCCACCAATACCTCGTCAGCTATCCCACCTGTTATCGTATTATTCGAATCATCGCCCACGGTAAAGTGCAGTTGGTTGTAAATCGCTTGCAACTCAGGCGACATGGCAAGATTGTTAATGTGGTCAAGTAGCAACATTTCGCCATCCCAACCAGAGCCCACCAACATAGTTTTAGTCACTCGATTAAAATCAATCAAATCCATCAAACCTGAAGCGGCATTTTGGTTGATACTACTTTCAAAATAACTATGCAATTGCGTAAAATCTAAATGAATACCCGTGTTATCAATCACCAAGTTAATTTTATCTAACAAAGGTTTAAATCGCGTTTGCAGTAACAAAGCGTCATACACCGACTCTTTAAGCGCATCATAACTTTGCTGTAGCAAATTAAGTTGCGTGACGTTATAGCGAATTACAATAGGCATTTCAGTAATCATCCCCATCGTGCCACCAGACCCACCCCCGCCAAGAGTTAGCCCTGTTTTTGCGCCATCGGTAGGGTTATTAGGTAGCCCAAAAAAATAGTTACCGTTAAAAGCCTCTAAAATATGTATTTTTTGCGTCCACTCAGCCACTAACTGGCGATAACTAGCACTTAAAGTCACATCATCCACATCACGCGTATTTGAAGGAATTTGGTTTTGCGTAGTGCCTATCGCGTAATTTCTAACAGTATTACCAAACCCAGCATAAGCCACCCCGTAAGGAATAAGTGAACCATCAGCCCCAGCCATCCCCATCCCTTCTACTCTATCATCATAACTTTCTGCAAATCCACTCGTATCTGCCCAAGCATCCAGCAGATTATCAATCAACGCCATTTGCTCAGCACGGGTAGTAGCCGCACTGTATTGGGTGAGCAGGTTTTGTAAAGAAGCAGATTGCGTAGCCGCCTCACGTAAATCGCGCACCGCACCACTACCTTGCATATCGGGCAAATGCTGAACACTGGCTGTATTCAAGGTATCAGGAAAATGCCGATGAAAAGTATCCGCATTCAAATTCACATCACCGAGCTTACCCGTCACATTACCTAAAGCCCCAGCAGAACCATCTACTCTAGTAAAAGAACCAATATCAGCCAACTCATTACCATTACGTAAAGTCACACTCTGCGCAGTGCTTGCCACGTTAATAGAAGCAATGCCCTGACTACTCAAACTAAACAACTCACCGCTTTGCGAAATACCATCCTGATTCAGGTCACGCCAAAGCCTCAAACTAGCAAACTGTGCATCAGCAGCACTCACCATCCCATCTAAGTTAGTATCTAAATCTGCGAGCGCATCAAAGCCATCAGCAGCCTTTTGCCCTGCACGTGCGCCAGAAGTCAACACAGTATTATCACCAAACAACTCAAGCCCATTATCAACCTGCCCATTACCATTTCTATCTAACACTAACAAAGCATCATCAGGCTGCACCCAACCTGTGCCGTTTTTAATGCCATCACCATCGTGGTCAAATAGAATAGGGTTAGTGGCTGAAATACCAACCGTTTCAATGCCGTCACCATCTAGGTCAAAGGTGAGGGGGTCTTTGCGGAAAATGTAGTCTTTGGCGGTGTCGTAGTGGGTTTGGGTGGAGGGGGCGATTACTTTGGGATTTTCATATAAGCCATGATTCTTTTGATCTTTAAATAAATCATGTAGCTCATCAGAGTTCCATGGTGGCAACAAATCACCCTCTGTATTAGTGGGATTTAAACCAGCCTCTTTTAAAGCTTGCCAAGTAAAATCAATACAACTGTTTTTTAGTCCATTGTAGTATGTATCGAAGCCATAATCAGTAGGGTTTTTACCAAAATCTTTTAGTTTGTCGTACTGCTCTTGAGTAATCTCAAATGTAGTAGAGTAATCGTTATTTAGATAGTTGCTATCATCATCATGATAAATTTGCCCTGGCGCAAAAGGGTCACCATGATGCTGTTCATTAGGAGCAAACCCATTACTGATAGGTCGGCTTTGCCCATCTGAAATTGAGTACCACATGTGACCTACGCTTGAAGTTCCACCCCCAGCTAATGGGGTGCCTGGATTTGCAATATTTACTGTTACTGTTGGCATAGTTGTATCCTTTATTTCGGTCTATGAGCGAGACTGACTGAAAAATCAACTTTGATATTGTTAAATACGGGCATGTCTTTATTGGATGTAACTACTACTCGGTAAAGACCTGGTAGTAAACTTTCTCTGTAAATTAGTTTGTTAAAAGTAGCACCAGAAGAGTACAAAGGCAGTGATTGCACACCATATTGAGTTTGCAAATATTCACCATCTTTATCAATTTTAAACACTTCTAGAGAGACATAAATTGGCTCACCATCAGTATCTGGTTTTCCTCTTTCAGAATGCATCATAAGATTGAGCACTGCTCTAGAATCCTCTTTATTTTTATAATTAAATTGAAGTATGTAAGCGTAATCACTTTCTTCAACTATCCTGAAATAGATTTCAGTTCTAGCATGGGCTAGATGCAGGGAAAATGGTTTGGTTATGGGTGGTTTTTGATAAATAGTGTTAGCGGTGCAAGCTGGCAA
This sequence comes from Methylotenera sp., assembly GCA_013140755.1. Classification (GTDB taxonomy): domain Bacteria; phylum Pseudomonadota; class Gammaproteobacteria; order Burkholderiales; family Methylophilaceae; genus Methylotenera. The sequence goes on from JABFSF010000134.1 coordinate 15,900, forward strand.
TGGTATTAAACACAAGAAAATGTAAAATAAGTCAAATAGCCCACGTAGGGTGCACCGTAAGCAGGTGCGCCCTACGTGGGCTGCACCTGAAATATTGATAGCCAGCGTAGGGCGGACTCGCGTAGCAGTCCGCCGAAGGAGTGAGGTTGATTCATACGGCACCCTACTCGGGCTCACAATACTCAAATTATTTATCTTTATTTTCATCTAACTTTATCCCGCAGACTGATTTTATTTTGCGTTTATTTTAGTGGTTTTAATTTAAATATGAGCATATTCTACTCCCCCCCCCGCAATGTCAACAGTCTGCGTAGTTAAGTGATTAGTTTTAATTTTCTTTGTTGATATATTTCTATATCTATGGAAATATAGACACATGGATAATCAATCAGCGGTCACCTTATTATCATGTATCGCACAAGAGGCGAGGCTAGATATTTTTAGGCTGTTAGTTAGCACAGGTGCAGAGGGGTTAGCTGCGGGGGTGATTGGCGATAAGCTGGGGATTCCTAGTAGTACGCTTTCATTTCATCTTAAAGAGTTAAATCGTGCTGGGCTGGTGCATTCTCGGCAAGAGAGCCGTTTTATTTATTACTCTGCGCACTATCAACTCATGAATGAGTTGCTTGCCTATTTGACTGAAAATTGTTGTGCAGGTCAGCAGGCTTGCTGTTCAGATTTATCTTGTGTAACGACTCAATAAGGAAACGCTATGAAACGTATGCATTTGCATGTATCAGTTGAAAATTTAACTCACAGTATTCAATTTTACAGCACCTTGTTTGGTGTTAGTCCAACTGTGGAAAAGCCTGATTATGCAAAGTGGATGTTGGATGACCCTTTGGTGAATTTTGCGATTAGTCAGCGTGGCAATAAGCTGGGTTTAGATCATGTGGGCATTCAAGTGGAAAGTGATGCTGAATTAAGCGAAATTAAATTACGGTTAGAAGCGGCTGAGTTGGCGATTATTTCGCAAACAGGTACGACTTGCTGTTATGCGAAATCTGATAAACATTGGGTGCAAGACCCTTCAGGCATCGCGTGGGAAACCTATCATACTTTAGATAGTGTGCCGACTTTTAATGACTCGACTGAACAATCCAACAGTGCTTGTTGTGCGCCAGTTGCGCAATCGGTGCAGTTTGTTTCACGCAAAATAAAGGATTAGCATGACAACTCAACCCTTGGAAAATAAAGTCTCGGCTATCAGTAACTTTGAGCGCAACCTCACTTGGTGGGTATTAGGCTGTATTGCTGTGGGAGTTGTGTTAGGCAAGTTCATGCCTAGTGTATTTCAGGCAATTGCTACCATCAAAGTGGCTGAGGTAAATTTACCCGTTGCATTGCTCATTTGGCTAATGATTATCCCCATGTTGCTCAAAATTGATTTTAGCGCGATGGGGGAGGTGTTTCAGCATACTAAAGGCATTGCGGTTACTTTGTTTATAAACTGGCTGGTGAAACCCTTCTCAATGGCATTGCTGGCTTGGATTTTTATTCGCCATCTTTTTGCAGGGTTTTTGCCTGTAGAGCAGATTGATAGCTATATTGCAGGGCTGATTTTATTGGCGGCCGCGCCTTGTACGGCTATGGTATTTGTGTGGAGTAATTTGTGCAATGGTGAACCTAAATTTACGCTGTCGCAAGTTACAATTAACGACGCTATCATGTTGTTTGCCTTTGCGCCTATTGTTGCGTTGTTACTAGGCTTATCCAGTATTATCGTGCCGTGGAATACGCTAATGGTATCGGTTGTGCTATTCATTGTGGTGCCAGTTATCATTAGTCAGGTCTTGAGAAAATTTTTATTGCGTAAGGGTAATGCTGAAGCCCTGAACGCCACGCTTAAAACATTGCAGCCAATATCGTTGAGTGCTTTATTAGTCACTTTAGTGCTGCTATTTGCTTTTCAGGGTGAGCAGATTATTAATCAGCCACTGATTATTCTTTTACTAGCAGTGCCTATTCTTATTCAGGTGTATTTTAATTCGCTGCTGGCTTATTGGCTGAATAAAAAACTAAAAGTAGCGCATTGCGTTGCAGGGCCTTCGGCATTGATTGCGGCATCTAACTTTTTTGAACTGGCGGTTGCAACTGCCATTGCTTTGTTCGGCTTTAACTCAGGTGCAGCTTTGGCAACGGTGGTTGGTGTATTGATAGAGGTGCCAGTCATGCTCTCAATTGTCGCAATCGTGAACCGAAGTAAGCATTGGTATGAAAATTAAAAGGTAAGCAACTATCATGAATATTCTATTTTTATGTACAGGTAACTCATGTCGTTCTATTCTGGCAGAGGCAACTTTCAATGCGCTCGCGCCTAAAGGCATTCATGCCATGAGCGCAGGCAGCAAACCTACAGGTGAAGTGCATCCACGTTCAATTGCTTTGCTAAAAAGCAAAGGTATTTCAGCAGAATGCTATTACAGTAAATCGTGGGATACATTGCCAGTAGTGCCTGATATTGTGATTACGGTGTGTGGCAATGCTGCTGGCGAGACATGCCCTGCGTATTTGGGGAATGTTATTCGAGCGCATTGGGGTGTGGATGACCCTGCGAAAGCGACGGGTACAGATGATGAAATCAATGTAAGTTTTGAAAATGCCTACGTGATATTGCGTAAAAGGATAGAAGCGTTTTTGCAGTTAGAGGTGAATGTGCTGACAGATAAAAATAAGCTGACTGAGCAATTGAACTTGATTGGTCAGTTAGTTTAAGGCTAAGGTGGCATAACCTAGAAAATGAGTAAGTATCTGTAAAACTTGCTGGTTAAATTATAGGAAAAAATAATGTCAGTGACTATCTACCACAACCCAGCTTGCGGTACATCTCGCAATACTTTGGCAATGATACGCGCAAGTGGTGTAGAGCCTGAAGTGATTGAATATCTGAAAACGCCACCAAGCCGTGAAAAGTTAGTCGCATTGATTACTGCAATGGGAGGTAATGTGCGTGCAATTATTCGTGAAAAAGGCACGCCATATAGCGAGTTAGGATTAGAGGATGAAAATTTATCCGATGATGTACTTATTGATGCGATGTTGCAACATCCAATCCTAATCAATCGCCCTATTGTTACCACAACCAAAGGCGTGCAATTATGCCGCCCCTCAGAGCGGGTATTAGATATTTTAGAAAATGCCAATATTGGCACTTTTATCAAAGAAGATGGTGAGGTGGTGAATCATCGCGAGTAGTCAGTTTGCAATACCGGGCATTGGTCTGACAAGCTATCAGGTATAATTCGCTTCATGATACAAATATCAATTC
>JABFSF010000061.1 GCA_013140755.1 Methylotenera sp.
TGCCCGCTCCGCCTGTGAGGGTGTCATCGCCTGTGCCGCCCAGTAAAGTGTCGCTGCCTTCGCCTCCATTGAGCGTGTCAGCATCTGCGCCGCCTTCTAGCCAGTCGTTGCCTTTGCCGCCGTTAAGCGTGTGGCTACTCGGCACTAAAATACACAGTAGTTTTGATGCTTTCATCACGTCGCTAACTCCTCATCATTGGTATGTTTTGTAGGGTCGTCACTTTCTTTACCTAAAAGAATAGCTTCATCCACCTGCAATCCCTTAGGTATCTGATGGGTGATAAACAGTATCGTCACTTTGCCTTTGAGCAAGTTAATCGTTTGTGCAAATTGTTCAGCGGTATGGGCATCTAAGCTACTAACCGCTTCGTCAAAGATGAGAATGCTTGGTTGCCTGAGTAGGGCTCTAGCAATTGCCACTCGTTGTTTCTGCCCACCGCTTAAGCCAACGCCGTGTTCTCCAATTTCGGTTTGATAAGCTTTTGGCAGTTTTTCAATCGTTTCGTGAATGCCCGCTAACTGGCAGGCTTGTACTATGTGTTCAAAACTAGCGTGTGGGTTAGCGAGTGTGAAGTTGTTATAGAGAGTGCCAGCAAACAAGGTGGTTTCTTGTGGTACTACACCAAATGCGTTTCTGAGTTCATTGGCTGAGAGGTGACGGATGTCGCGCCCATTCAGTTGAATACTGCCTTCTTGTGGCTGAACAAAGCCAAGTAGCAGTTTAGCAAGTGTGCTTTTACCACAGCCACTAGGACCCATAATGACCGTGCATTTATTGGGTTTAATCGTGAGACTGAGGTTTTTATACAGCCAAGGGTGGTGTTCACTGTATCTGAAGCTTATGCCTTCAAAGCGCAGTTGCCCTGCTTGTTGGTTGTTGCTGCGGCTAGGGATCAGGGAATAAGGCTCGGTCGGTGCATCCATCAAATCGCCTAAGCGTTTAACGGCAATGTCGGCTTGTTGGAATTCTTGCCACAAACCTACTAAGCGTAAAACTGGGCCTGATAAACGGCCTGAGAACATTTGAAAGGCGACTAACATGCCAATGGTGAATTCAGGGTTGTGCATCACGATCCATGCGCCTGTGCAGAGGATGGCCGTGGTTTGCAATTGGTCTAGGGTATTGGCAACGGTGTTATAGGTATTGCTGAGTTGTTTGGATTCAAAGGTACTGGCGAGGTAGGTGGCTAGGTATTCGCCGTATTTCTTTTCTAGTTGGGGTTCAAGCTGGAGAGATTTCACGGTTTCAATGCCTGTGACGTATTCGGTGACAAAGGCTTGGTTGCGTGCGCCGAGTAAAAATTGATGATTCAGCTTCTTGCGTAAGATGGGCGTGACAATCATACTGAGGATGGTAATCAGTGTCAGACTTGCTAGTGCTATCAGGGTAAGTTGCCAGCTATACCAGAACATAATCGCCAGAAACACAATGAGAAACGGGCAATCTAGCACTAAGGTAATTAAACTGCCTGCTAAGAACTCACGAATGGTTTCCACACCATGGAGCCGTGCCACCACCGTGCCTGTGGGGCGGTGCTCAAAATAGCGCAGTGGAATTCTAAAAAGTTGGCTAAATACTTGATGACCGAGTACAGCATCCATACGGTTGCCTGTGTGTAACACTAGGTATTGCCGCACCCAGCCCATAGTCGCGTTGAAAATCAAAAACAAGCCTAAAGCCACGGCAATCACAATCAGGGTGTTGGTAGTGTGATGCACCACTACTTTATCAATGATGACTTGAGTACAAAGTGGCGTGACCAATGCGACTAATTGAATGGCAAAAGAGGCATAGAGGATCTCACGCCAAATCTTTTTGTGTTTGAGTAGCTCTGGAATAAACCATTTAAAACCAAAAGGTGGCTTTTCTGTTGCAGTAGCGGCGGTAGGGTTATGAGGGTTGCCGTCTTCATTCAAGCTAGCAGCTTGTGGGGTGGCAAATAGCACTTGCCCTGTGCTCATGGCATTGAATTCTGCCAGTGTAATGGTTTTAGGCGTGGTTTCACCTTCTTCTAACAACAACACCCGTTCAGCGTCAGCTTTGAGTACAATGGCGAGACGGTGGTTTTTCATCTCACTATTTTTGGGTGTTAAATTGAACTGACTGCTGACTGCTGACTGCTGACTGCAATATCATCGGTACCTGTTGCATTCATTGCAACAGGTTTTAATATAACCACTACAGGAAAGCTAGCCGCGTGAATCTCTTGAATCGAAATATCCTGCAACTCCGTTTTAAAGCCATAGCTTTGTAGGGCATGTTGCAGTTGATTTACGTCGTAAGGGGGCGGAAAATGCTGGAGAAGTAGCTTAACATCAAAAGGAACACGATTGAGATTGCATAACGCACCCAATGCCCATACAAAATTTTCTAGTCGCAGTGGATAGGCCACTGACTCTCCCTTATTATTCTTAACTTGTAAGTGATTTTGTTGGTGCAGTTAGGCTCTGCAACGGTTAAGAATATAGCATATAAATATCCTTTATGGAACTAGCTCTAGAACCACTATTAATCAATATTTATATTGATTTACATTACCCTACAAGTTGATTGTGAATGTAATCAACCACTATTCTAGTCACTGCCTCACGGCTGCACAACCAGACGTACGGGTTTATCTAGAAACACCTTGCAGGCAGTATAGTTGAGCCGAATTACCTAAGACGACGAAGTGCTAGTGCACCTGATGCTGATGCACTCAAGCTAACCTAATGACTTCAGTTGAAGGCGGGGATGCAATCGCAAACAATTTATTCGGGGTGACACTGTGTCACCCCATTAACTTCTCAATAAAGTGACTCCAATCCTGCATCATCTTGGTTCGCTGTGGTAAATACAAAGCGTGGTTGTAGGCAGCACTGACCTCGTTTCTTTCCGTGTGCGCTAGCTGTAATTCAATGTGCTGATGGTCATAACCCTGCTCATGTAAAATTGTTGAGGCAATGCCTCGGCAACCATGACCCGTCATGCGATGTTTGTACCCTGCCAACTCAATGAGCTTTAGAATCGTATTGTTTGACATTGTTTTGTTTTTACTTGTTCGGCATGGAAAGAGGTGACTTGATTTACCTGATATTTTTTTAGGTAACTATATACAACTTTACACTTTGCAATTAAAAATATAGCCCGCTTACTTTGCGGGCTTTTGCTATTCAGTGTCTTTTGGGTTGTAATCTAAAGCTTTTTTAAGCTTGCTATCGAACCCCCTAATATTGCTTTTAAGTCTTTCATGTTCGGCTTTTGGTAAAGCTCCTGTTGTTTTGATGGTCTCTATAGCTTTCTCAAAATCAGATTTATAGTTTTCTTCTTGGATGGGTTTAAATTTTTCATATTGAGCCACAACCCACTTATCGGCTAAGTCTTTTGTTACTTTCCCATAATCACGCAGTATTTCATACTCATTAAACTTGATGAAATTATCTAGTTTATTTACCCAATCTTGCATCGACATTTTGGTGTGTCTTTTTGCTATATCAGTAGCATGATCTAAAAACATATTTACCAGTCTATTAAGCTTGTCTATCTCATCTTCCATTAAATAGTTTTTTGCCGTCAATGCATCTTTTTTCGTAATTTTCCCACCAATTTTTTGGGTATCCCATGTGCTTACCCCCATATTTGGTAAACTGTAATCTGCTCTAAGTTTTTTCAGCTCTGCTGCTGTTTGTCCTGATACTGCAAACAAGAGTTTATTTTGTACATTTGCAAAGAAGTTTTTAGTTATTGGTGAATTAACATCATAATCGTAACTACATTCCTCATAAATTCCTGTCACTTTCAAATACAAACGCTTCTCAGAGGCACGAATTACACTGATTCGGTCGAGAAGTTCATCAAAATAGTCTTTGCCAAATAGCGTCTTGCCCTGCTTCAAACGCTCGTCATCCATAGCAAAGCCTTTGACTAAATACTCTTTTAGTACGCTTGTGGCCCATATCCTAAATTGTGTAGCCCTGTAGGAGTTCACTCTGTAGCCAACGGATATAATTGCATCAAGATTATAAAAACTAGTGTTATAAGGCTTACCGTCGCTAGCAGTTAATCTAATTTTTCGATGAACTGAATTTTCACTTAACTCGTTTGTATCAAATATATTTTTTAGATGGTAAGAAATTGTATTTTGAGCAACATCAAAAATTTCCGACATGGTTTTTTGAGTAACCCAAATATTCTCATCTTCTACATATACCTTGATAGTTAAATCGCCATCTTTAGACGCATAAAAGATGAAGTTATTTTGTTCTATCATTTCATTAGCCATTGATTAGCCTCTCATAAGTCAATCTATTTTCAGTATTTGAAAGCAACAAGTTAAATCTTGAAACCTCATTAGTATTGCGGGTGTTGTATCTAAATACGAACTCATCAACATATTTCTGTAAATGTTTAACGCTAGTAAAGTGATAGATACCTACTATGCCTCTTTTTAACAAACTCCAAAATCCTTCAATAGTGTTTGTATGCACTCTACCATTAACATATTGACCAACACCATGCTTGATAAATTGGTGGTCATAGATACGCTTCAAAGCGTTATAGCCAAGCCACTCATCTGAATAAACGGTAGCATCATTCACGTATCTAACGATTTCTTTGGTAAGAGTTCTAATAGTCACATCATCAACAC
>JABFSF010000091.1 GCA_013140755.1 Methylotenera sp.
AGTGCTTTTATAATACACAGCGTATGCATCAATCATTAGGTTACTTAACACCAGTGGAAATGGAAAGCAGGTATTATGCTCAGTGATGTGCTTAATTTAGCGTGTCCGTCAAATACGGGTTAGCTCAACTCTCGTTATACTTCCTGCGCCATGCTTCAATTTTGAATTTTGCATCATCTAATGATAAAAACCAATGGCTATTTAAACACTCTTGTCGCAGACGCCCATTAAATGACTCGATGAACGCATTGTCAGTTGGCTTACCTGGTCTTGAGAAGTCCATGGCCACTTGGTTCTCATAAGCCCATTTATCTAAGGCTTTGGAAATAAACTCTGATCCGTTGTCTGTTTTAATATAGCGCGAATGCCCGCGCTTGAATGCCACATGTTGCATCACTTGAACTACATCTTCTCCCGTTAAACGCTGACCCACATGAATCGCAAGACACTCACGGCTATATTGATCTACCACTGTTAATGCCCTTAGCTTACGTCCCTCAAACAGGTTGTCTGCTACAAAGTCCATGCTCCACACTTCATTGGGGTGTTGTGCTACATACTTGGGCAGTCTTTCCTGACATGTTTTATGCCTGCGCGGACGCTTTAATCTTAATGACAACCCCATCTCTTGATACAAACGGTATACCCGTTTGTGATTATCTTTCCAGCCCTCGCGCTTGAGCATGACATGAACGCGCCTGTAACCATAATGCACGTGTATCCGTGATTTCTTTGATCCGCATTTGTAAAGCGCTACTATCGCGTGCAATCGACTGATAATGCCAACTGCTGCGTGATAATCCTATTAGGCTACAAACTTTACGCTGACTGGCACAAAACCGTGCCATTAAGTCAGCGATCAATCCTCGCTTGCGGTCGGGCGTTAAAGCTTTTTTGATAAGACATCCTGTAGCATCGCTTTGTCTAATGATAGGTCAGCTACTAAGCGCTTAAGCTTAGTATTCTCTTCTTCAAGTTGCTTCAATCGCCTGAGTTCAGATGGGCCTAATCCACCATACTTCTGTTTCCAGTTGTAAAAAGTCGCTTCACTGATGCCCATCTTGCGACTTACTTCTTCAACAGATACACCCAATTCATTTTGTTTAAGTGCAAATGCAATTTGCTCTTCGGTAAATCTCGACTTCTTCATGCCGTGTCCCCTCTAAAATGGCATTAATATAATCGAAAATTCTAATTCTAAATGGCCTGAAATATTGGTGTAGGGTCAGTTATTTGGTAATAAAATTTATCAGTAGATTTATTTGAGTAGCAGTTATGAGCACTTCGTGTATTTTAGTGCCGAGTAGCCACAAGCTTAACGGTGGCAAAAGCAACGACTGGCTTAAAAGCGGCATGGGCAACGATTTAATCAGCGGCTCTATAGATGCAGATTACATGGATGGCGGTGACGACAATGACATTCTGATTGGTAATTACGGCAATGATTTTATGTTTGGTGGGCAGGATAAAACCACATTTCAACTAAACAGCCGTACTATGCAACTTAAGCCCCAGTGCGTTAATCACCTTCCAAATAGTGCTAAATTCAGGGTTGCCTTCGCCAGAGAGTGCTTTATACAAACCTTCACGACTAATGCCAGTTTCTTTTGCCAATCTTGTCATACCACGCGCACGGGCAATCACGCCCAAACTTTTAGCAATAAAAGCAGGGTCATTTCCTGCTTCATCCATACACGCTTGAAAGTACAGCGCAATATCTTGCTCATCTTGCAAATACTCCGCACTATCAAAACGTTTAATGCCCAATTTTTTAATCGCATCATTATTCATGGTTTATCCTTTCAACAATTCAATCATTTTTTTAGCCTTAGTAATATCGCGCTTTTGGCTAGATTTAATACCGCCACACAACAGCACCACCACAACCCCCGCCTCTTGCCAGCAATAAATGCGATACCCAGCACTCAAATGTATTCGCAACTCAATGAGGTCATCGAAAAACTTGCAATCACCCCAATGCCCATCAGCCAATCTGTCCAACCTAGCCAAAATTTGCTTTTGTGCAATGCGGTCTTTCAGCGTGGTCAACCACACATCAAAGTCTTCGGTACGCTCTATCATCAACATGGTGAAATTGTAATCCATGGATTACATATAGGCAAGTTTAATCAAAATGGGATGTTTTATGATGCTTACCAAATGGCGGCAAATGATGATGAATTTAAATTGAATCGCTTGGCTTAAACAGCGTGGCTAAATCAACGCCCAACCTATCGGCAAGCTGGCATAAAATGCGTAATGAAGGGTTACCGATACCGCGCTCAATTTGTGAGACAAACGTACGGTCAATCTCGGCATCTAAGGCGAGCTTCTCTTGTGACAAACCCAATGCCAAGCGAAGGCTACGCAAATTGGTAGCAAGATTGGCACGTTTGCTGAAGCAAAAGTTGAAATTATCAAGTGGACGGTAGGTACTATGATTGCATCAAATGCGCTTATCGCAACATTGATAAAATTGATGAGTTAAGTTGTATAAACGAAAAATCCCGCCTCGTGCGGGATTTTTTTGCCTGATGCATAATTCATTTAATTATCTTTGTTACAATTCAAACTGTGGTTGGTACACAAATAGGTACACAGTATATAGGAATAACTTAAATTTTAACAATTAAATCAATATTTTGATAAATTTTAAAGGAGGACGCCCCTTCCGCCAAGCGTTTATTGCTTGTGCCATTTAAGATTATGCTGGTTTGCGAATTTTTTCCATAATTATGGCAGATAACTCCTCAACTGATCGGCTAGTAGAATCTGCCCAAGTAATACCAGCGTTACGCATTAAGCTTTCGGCGGTGGTAATCTCTTTTTTACAATTGTCTAATGAGGCATAAAAGCTACCGCTTCTACGTTCATTACGCACTGCGTGAAGGCGCTCTGGTTTGATGGTTAAACCAAATATTTTATCGGTATGTTTTAGTAAGGCGGCGGGTAGGGTGCCTCGCTCAAAATCTTCAGGAATCAGTGGGTAGTTGGCGGCTTTAACACCAAACTGCATGGCGAGATAAACGCTAGTAGGTGTTTTTCCACAACGCGAAACACCGACTAAAATCACTTGGGCTTCATCTAGACCAGAGTTGGTAATCCCATCATCATGGTTAAGTGTAAAGTTCACCGCTTCCATTCTATCATTATATTTAGTACCCATTACACTGTGCGCAATGCCAGCTCCTGTAAGCGGAGCTTGACCAAGCTCTTTACCTAGAGGGTCTATAAAAGCATTAAATAAATCAATGAAATAAGCATTAGACTGCTTGATCACAGCACGTAAATCTACATTACCTACTGACATAATCACTACTGGGCGTACGCCGTCATCATTTTCAGCTTGTACAATAGCTTCTTGTGCAATCTTGATTTTATCTAGGGTATCAGTAAATGGGAGACGCACTTGAGCAAAGTTTGTAGATGGAAAATGCTCAAGTAACTTACCTAATGCACCAGCAGTGATGCCTGTACCATCTGAAATGAAAAATGCAGTGCGCTTAATCATGTTGGAATTGCCTTTAACTTTTGAAAGTTAGGCGAGGATTTCAATGAGGTGAAGCCCTCACCCTATAGCCCTCTCCCAGTGGGTGAGGGGATTAAAGATTATTTCTTCGCAATACGTTGCCAAGTTGTCACGACCGTATCAGGGTTGAGTGAAATAGATTTGATACCTTCAGCAATTAGCCATTCAGCAAAATCAGGGTGGTCAGATGGCCCTTGGCCACAAATGCCCACGTATTTACCCAAGCGGTTGCACGTATGAATGGCCATTTTAATCAAGGCCTTCACTGCGTCATTACGCTCATCAAAACCGTCGGCTAACATGCCTGAGTCGCGATCCATGCCTAGAGTGAGCTGGGTCAGGTCATTAGAGCCTATGGAGAAGCCGTCAAAATAATGCAAGAACTCTTCGGCCAACAGTGCGTTAGATGGAATCTCACACATCATAATGAGGCGTAGCCCATTTTGGCCGCGTTTAAGGCCATTGGCGGCCATGATTTCGGTCACGGCTTTGGCTTCATCTAGTGTGCGCACAAAAGGAATCATTAATTCCACATTGGTTAAACCCATTTCATCACGCACTTTTTTCATGGCGGTACACTCCATAGCGAAGCATTCTTTGAAGTCTTCTGCCATGTAGCGATTTGCGCCACGGAAGCCTATCATTGGGTTTTCTTCATCTGGCTCGTAAATTTCACCGCCAACCAATTTTTTGTATTCGTTAGATTTAAAGTCAGAGGTACGCACAATGACAGGTTTTGGATAAAACGCGGCGGCAATGGTTGCAACGCCTTCCGCCACTTTATCAATGTAAAATTGTTTGGGATTGGCGTACCCGCGTGCGCGGTTCTGAATCACGGTTTTAACTGCTGTTGGCATGGCGTCAGCGTTTAAAATCGCTTTAGGGTGAATACCAACCATATTATTAATCACAAATTCTAAACGCGCTAAGCCAACGCCATCATTCGGTATTTTAGCAAAGCCAAATGCCATGTCAGGGTTGCCCACGTTCATCATAATTTTGCATGGGGCAGGAGGTAGGGCGGATTGCGCTTGGGTGTCTACCGAGTACTCAATGGCACCGTGATAGACAAAACCTGACTCACCTTCTGCACATGAAACCGTGACAATCTCACCTTCGCGCAACACATCAGTTGCGTTCACTGCACCCACAATGGCGGGAATACCTAATTCACGCGCAATAATCGCCGCGTGGCATGTGCGACCACCACGGTTGGTCACTAATGCTGAAGCGCGTTTCATCACGGGCTCCCAGTTTGGATCTGTCATATCAGCCACTAATACATCACCAGGTTGCACCAAGTGCATTTCAGCGGGATCTAGCACAATGCGTACTGGGCCAACACCTACTTTTTGTGTCACTGCACGACCAACTACCAATGGTTTTTCGCTGTGTTTGTTGAGTTTGAATGTTTCAGTTACATTGTTTAATTTTTCTTGTGATTTCACGGTTTCAGGGCGAGCTTGCAAGATGTAGAGTTTGCCATCTACACCATTTTTACCCCATTCAATGTCCATTGGGCAACCATAGTGCGCTTCAATGGTCATGGCGTACTTACCGAGTTCTAACACTTCAGCATCAGTGAGAGAGTAGCGGTCACTATCAGCGGTATCAACATCAATAGTATGGGTACTTTTACCTGCTTGCGTGCTGTCTGAAAACACCATTTTGATAAGTTTAGAGCCCATGGTGCGGCGCACGATAGAGGGTTTGCCTTGTGCTAAGGTTGGTTTATGCACATAAAACTCATCAGGATTCACAGCACCTTGCACCACGGTTTCACCCAAGCCGTAGCTTGAAGTAATAAAAACCACATCTTTAAAGCCAGATTCGGTATCAATGGTAAACATTACGCCTGCACAGCCAATGTCTGAGCGCACCATTTGTTGTACACCAGCAGAAAGCGCAACATCTGCATGGACAAAACCTTTATGCACGCGGTATGAAATGGCGCGGTCATTATATAAAGAAGCAAACACTTCTTTAATGGCGTGCAAAATGTTATCTAGACCCTGAATGTTTAAAAATGACTCTTGCTGACCAGCGAACGATGCGTCTGGTAAGTCTTCAGCTGTAGCAGAAGAACGCACGGCAAAGGTAGCACCATTACCTGATTTGGCTGTTAAAGTTTCGTAATTTTCAGCGATGGCTTGATTAAGCGCAGATGGAAAATCCGCCTCCATAATCCACTGGCGAATTTGTGTACCACATTTAGCTAAAGCCTGCGTGTCGTCAGCATTCAGACTATCTAATAAATCATTAATTTTTTTATCTAAGCCATTTTGTGCTAAAAACTCTCGATAAGCATCCGCCGTGGTGGCAAAGCCCGTTGGCACGCGCACGCCTTTAGCGTTAAGTTGCGAAATCATCTCGCCTAGAGATGCGTTCTTACCACCAACTGAAGGCACATCGCTATTACGTAGGTTTTCAAAGGGAATTACATGGCTAGACCTCAAACTTTTCTATAAATTTAAGCCGCAACAATGTGAATATCCGTGCGGAGTTGAACTGCCAAACTAGCTGTGTGATGGCATCACTAAAGTTAAGTAATTGTAACTAGTTTGTAACTCCATTATGCCTAATCCAAGCGGGGCTGTCACGTTAGATTAGTATTAAATGTTAAATAAACCGCATTGAAATGCTAAAACATTAAGCTAAAATGAAAATTCATCCACGAGTGAATGTTAAGGTCTAAAGTTTTGAGTTCATTATTAGAAAATCAACAAAGCGTATGTGTAAAGGCTTATTCAAGATTGCACTTGGGTTTTTTTGATTTAAATGGTGCATCTGGACGAAAGTTTGGTAGTTTGGGTATTTCGCTTGATAATCCAATGATGCAGCTAGTGGCACGTAAAAGTGCGGAGGTAAAAGTAGAAGGTGGGGATGTTAAGCGTACTGAAAGTGTTATTGCGCATTTCATGAAAACCTTAAATGCATCAGCGTTACAGGGGATGGAGGTTTGTGTAACAAAAACCATTCCCGCGCACGCTGGATTAGGATCTGGTACGCAGCTCGCCTTAGCTACTGGTATGGCTTACAGTCATCTATATGCTTTGAATTTACAGCCAACACAAGTTGCACAGATCACTACACGTGGCGCACGTTCTGGCATTGGTATAGGCACTTTTTTGCATGGTGGCTTAGTGGTAGATGGCGGACGTGGTGACAATACATTTACACCACCGATTATTGCGCGAGCAAGCTTTCCTGAAGCTTGGCGTATCATTTTAATCATGGATGCGCACCATCAAGGTTTGTATGGTGCGCAAGAGCGCAAAGCTTTTAATCAACTAGCACCAGCTAGTAGGCAACAGGCAGAGCAATTATGCTGGCATGTGTTAATGCAGGCTTTACCAGCAATTGCTGAAGAAAACTTAGAAAAATTTGGTGTGGCAGTTCAAGCTTTGCAAGAAGCAACAGGGGATTATTTTGCCCCCGCACAAGGTGGACGATACGCCAGTACAATGGTGGCTGATGTGTTGCGGTGGCTTCAGGCGCAAGGCGTGCAATGTGTGGGACAAAGCTCTTGGGGGCCAACAGGTTTTGCTGTTGTAGCAAATCAATCAGAGGCCTTGCAATTGATTACACTGCTAAAACAGCAGTTTGTAAATAGACACCAGCTTTCATTTGTGATAACAAGTGCTTGCAATCAAGGTGCAACGGTTGTCAGTAGTTGATTTATCGTATAGCATCATTTCTTAATCTCTAAAAACCAATATAGGCAGAACGTGATGAGTTCATTTAGTACGCATGAGGCAGTGAATACGTATTTAACGATATTAAAAAACAAGGGGGCTAATGATGAGGTGCTTACACAGCGTGCTGCTTTCTTGGATCGTTTGCTAGTGTTGTTAGAGGGTAAGCAGGAAAGCGGAAGTGAGTATCGTATGGCAGTTGAATCAGCGATTGAAATAG
Source organism: Methylotenera sp. (assembly GCA_013140755.1). Classification (GTDB taxonomy): domain Bacteria; phylum Pseudomonadota; class Gammaproteobacteria; order Burkholderiales; family Methylophilaceae; genus Methylotenera. The sequence goes on from JABFSF010000091.1 coordinate 7,445, forward strand.
AAGCCGATGAGTATTGGCATGATTTTTTAACTGCCGCCAGAGAGTTTTATCCATTTTGGATTAAAAATAAAGACATGGTGGATGTGTTTAATCGCCATGCGAGCTTTGATGTGGATGCCGAGAAATGGAGTCCGCCGCAAATTTTACTTCAAGATTTAATGGACAATGCGAAGCGGCATCAATTTAATGAGGCTGATAATGGCTTACTTAACACTTATGCGACAGCTTTAAAAAATGAAGGCATTGAAGATTTGATTATTCAAGAATGTATTGGTTTTGCAAAAATCATGTTGATTCGGTTGCGTGGCGCGCCAAGTCAAACCGAGAAAGTCTATCGTATGGTGGTTGATTTAACTTTACCAATTTTTCCAGATAAAGATAATCGGCAGTTGTTTTTAATGGTAGTGCGTGAGTTTTTCTATTTTTGGATTGAAGATCCAGAGGCAAGCACTTACTTGTTAAATACTCGGCCTAAAAGTATCTTATTTTAGTGTGAACTAATCTAACGCTACCTGAGAGGTATTTGCTTTTATAAAAAATTGATATGGAAAAAGTTTCTATCCTTCATCTCATCACCCCAGCCAAAAATGCCAGTCCGTTTGATGTGAACATGGCTTATGACGCAGGATTTGACAAGATTATGCCTTATACCAACGTATTGATCAATGAAGTAGCGGCTTTGGTGCAAGATGCAATTTTTTCTCGCAGCCCCTCTGGCATTAAGCGTGAAGGCGTCTTTATTGGCGGGCGTGATATTGCAGTAGCGATGACAATGCTTGAAGCTGCAAAAAAAGCTATGTTTCCGCCATTTCAAGTATCCTTATTTGCAGACCCATCGGGCGCATTTACCACGGCGGCGGCGATGATCGCTAAGGTGGAGCTTTATCTTAAAACCTATTCTAATACGGATTTAACAGGCAAAAAAATTGCTATTTTTGGCGCAACAGGTCCAGTGGGTGGTTGTGCCGCGGTGATTGCCGCGAAACAAGGTGCTGAAGTTTTATTGGTAGCGCATAAAAGTTTAGAAGATGTGAAGCTAAAAGCTGAAAGCTATAATCAACGTTATGGCACTTCAATCAGTTTTGCTGAGGGTGCACATGATGCTAATAAGCAAGCTGTTTTAGCGCAAGCAGACGTGGCTTTATGCTGTGCGGCAGCAGGGGTGCGTGTGCTAAATGTATTGCAAATTTCCAGTTCAAATACACTAAAAGTTATTGCGGATGTGAATGCTGTTGCACCCACAGGCGCAGAGGGTGTAGAAGTGAATGCGGAGGGGATTAAAATTGCCAATACGCAAGTGATTGGCATAGGCGCATTGGCGATTGGGCAGTTGAAATATACCACGCAACACCAATTGCTCAAGCAGATGCTCGCGGGCGATAAGCCAAGTTATTTGGAAATGATGGCGGCTTTCGCGGTAGCACAATCTCTCGTTAGTGTTAAATAAAACGCTCGTGATTATCGCGCCCTCAGCACGCGCTTATGCGCAGGCTGCGGTTTTTTGTGGGTTTGAGGTAATCACCTTAGATGCGTTTGCTGATGTGCAAACACGTGCGATTGCCAAGCAAGCTTGCCAGTTTGCTTATGATTCGCATGGTGTGAACGAAGCGGATTTTAAGCGGGTATTTTTACAGCTAGATTTGACTCGAGTACACGGCGTGTTGTATGGCAGTTGCTTTGATAGCAAGCCAGATTTATTGAGATGGGTAGCACAACGCACGCGCTTGCTGGGTAACACGCCTGAAGTGATGCAGGGGGCGAAAAGTGCTGCGTTTTTTGCATTGCTAGATCGTTTTGAAATTCAGCATCCTGATGTGTATTTTCAAGGCAATAATCAGATGTGTGAAGGTTGGCTTGTTAAGCAATTTGGCGGCGCAGGTGGCACACATGTACGGCATTACAAAAATAACCAGTACCCCTCAAATGTGTATTTTCAACGCAAAATAGATGGCGAACCTGTGTCGTTGTTGTTTCTTGCGCACAATAGTACTGCGCAAGTGCTAGGTTTTAATCGACAATTACTGGCTCCCACAGATGAAATGCCTTATCGATTTGCGGGCGCAGTGGGTAATATTAGGTTACCTGAACAGGCGCAGTATGCATTACTAGAAGTCGCGCAACAACTCACGCAGGCGTTAGGCTTGCGTGGCATGAATAGTTTGGATGCAATATGGACGGGTTCGGCACTTTTTGTATTGGAGCTTAATCCGCGCTTGAGTGCAACTTGTGCGCTTTACCCCAATTGGCTGACTGCACATTTACAGGCTTGTGTGGGTGAGGCAGTGTGCTTGTCACGCAAACTTCACCATGCTTGCGCAGAAATGATTAACTATGCTGAGTTTGATATGACCATCCCTACTGATTTTTCTTGGCCAAATTGGGTGACAGATACACCTCCAGCTGAAGATAAAAAAACCAGTGTTACAATCTCAAAAAATCAACCTGTTTGTAGTGTGCGAGCTGAAGCAGACGATGCAGAAGCGGCTTATATCTTGTTGCAGCAACGTATGATAAGTTTGAAAAAACTGTTAGAAAGCATTAAATGACTAAAATAAACCCTCAACCCAGCGTTAATCAACTTGCCCAATCTTTGGTCGCACAGTTAATAGCACAAACCAGTGCGCTACAGATTGGTGTGATGCAACATGAAACAGGCTGCACCATCATTGATGCAGGTATTGAGTATGCAGGTTCAAAAGAGGCGGGTAGGGTCATTGCGGAAATCTGCATGGGTGGTTTGGGAGAGGTTAAGTTACAAGCTGATAATCGTTTTTCTACTTGGAATGAAGCCGTTGCCGTGCGCTCTGCAGAACCAGTATTGGCGTGCCTTGCTAGCCAATATGCGGGCTGGGCGTTAAGTCACGAAAAATTCTTTTCATTAGGTTCTGGTCCTGCACGTGCATTAGCGCAACGTGAAGATTTATTTAAAGAGCTTGCTTACGTGGATAGTGCCGATAGCACTTGTATTGTGCTAGAGACTGATAAAGTGCCACCTGTGCAAATCATAGAAAAAATTGTACGCGACACCAAAGTTGAGGTCACAAAACTGACCGTTATTTTAACGCCCACCTGTAGCATTGCAGGCGTGGTGCAAATTGTCGGGCGCGTGTTAGAAGTGGCTTTGCATAAAGCACACGCTTTGCACTTTCCTCTGAAGAGTATTGTGAGCGGCACAGGTTTAGCGGTGTTGCCGCCTGTTGCTAATGATTTTATGACGGGTATGGGACGCACCAATGATGCGATTTTATTTGGCGGCGAAGTACATTTAAAGGTGAATGGCGATGATAGCGCAGTGGCGGAGTTGGCTAAAAACCTACCCAGCAGTGCTTCAAAAGATTATGGGAAAACTTTTGCAGAAGTGTTTAAATTTTATGAAATGGATTTTTATAAAATTGACCCCATGCTTTTTTCGCCCGCTAAAGTCACAGTGACTAATGTTGATACGGGTAATGTATTTGAGGCTGGGCAGCTAAATACTCGCTTGATTGAAACGTCATTTCGTTAAACTGCACGATGGTTTTTTTACAAGTGATTAGCTGATTGAAAATTCCTATTTTTACCGATGATGCTGGTTGGCAAGGTCATCAACTTAAACTTGCCTTTGCCAAGCATGGGGTTGAAGCCGTGTTTGTTTCATTGCAAGATTGTGTCATCGATTTATCAACGCTCACCCCCCATATTGAAATTCCTCATTTTGAGCAAATACCTAAAGCTACCTTTGTGCGCGGCGTGGCAGGTGGCACTTTACAACAAGTGATTACGCGCTTAAATGTGTTGCATCTATTAGTTAGGCAAGGCGTTTTTATTTATAACGATGTTAAAGCCGTTGAGCGCACCGTAGATAAAGCCATGACCAGTTTTTTATTGCGCACACATGGCGTTGCAACACCAGCCACGTGGGCGTGTGAATCTCGAGCACAAGTTGAAAAAATTCGTCAAATTGCTCAACAACGCAATTGGCAATTGGTACTCAAACCCTTATTTGGCTCACAAGGGCAGGGCGTGCGCAAGCTATTAGCACATGAGGCTTTACCAGTGCCTATGCAACAATATGTAGATGGCGTTTATTATTTGCAACAATTTATTGAAACCGCTAATACTCCGCACGACTATCGTGTATTGGTCGTGAACCATCAAGTAGTGGCAGCCATGCGCCGCATTGGTAATAGTTGGGTCAACAATGTTGCCGTTGGGGGGCAGTGTGAAGCCATTGTTCCTAGTGATGCAATGGTAAGCCTCGCGATTGCTGCCTCTAAAGCTGTGGAGATTGATTATTGCGGCGTAGATATTATTCAAGCGGCAACGGGCGAGTATTATGTGCTTGAAGTCAATAGTATCCCCGCGTGGCGAGGGCTGCAAAGCGTGACGAACTTTAATATTGCAGAGAGTTTAGCTGGAGATTTTGTCAGCAAGTTATATGACAATGGCAATTAAAATCACCCCCCATTTGATAGCTAATGCTTACCATACTGCCTGTATGGCGGAATTGCAAGCCCTAAAGCCTGGTAATGTGCATATGTTTGCAGATGGTCATGGGATGACTATTGATGATTTTATTCGTAGTGCAGATGCAACTGTGGCAGTGATGAGCCAACCTGATGTAACGGTGGGTGAGCGGGTGTTGTACTCGGTGAGCGCAACACAAAAAGCGGTAGGTCAAAACACTAATCTGGGCATATTACTTTTATGCGCACCCTTAATACAAGCGGCTTTATGCACTGAGGATAGACAGTCTTTTGTAAATAATCTAAATAAAGTGCTTAAGCAATTGACAATACAAGACGCACAGCATGTTGCAAAGGCGATTGTGCTAGCTAATCCAGCAGGGTTAGGCGAAAGTTCGCAGTATGATGTACGCGGAAAAATAGAGGTGACGCTGTTTGAATTGATGCGCACAGCGCAAAATAAAGACCGCATTGCTTGGCAGTATGCTAATAATTTTAAAGATATTTTATCGTTTGGGCTAACGCGTTATGCTGAGGCATTGGCAAAGTGGAACAATCGAGCATGGGCGACAACGGCAGTGTATTTAGGTTTTTTATCACAACAATGTGATAGTCATGTCATCCGTAAGCATGGATCATCGTTAGCAATGCAAGTGATGCGAGAAGCTCAAGCGATTGAGCTTATTTATATGGCAGCGGATAATGTGAAATTAGTACAACAAAAGCTGTTGGGTTGGGATAATTCTTTAAAAAAACGCCACATCAATCCAGGTACAAGTGCTGATTTAACGGTAGCAACTTTATTGCTACACGAAGTACTTAATTAAGGATGCGCTGATTAAATCAATGTCCCATCCCCATCGATGGGGGAGTTAATCAGTGTTTCCATAAATATATTGATGAGAGACCTTTAAAAGTTTGTAGGGTGAAAATTTAAAGCATAGTTTTATATTGCTTGTTGTTTTAAACTACTATTGTGAATGAGGTATTTCAAACTTTTATAGAGTTGTGGTTTGAATAATACGTAATAACCTTAAATTGGTTATAAATTTAATGGGAAAGCTAATCAAGATGAAAATAGCATTGTTAGAAGATGATTTGGCCTATGCCGAAACAATCACTGAGTGGTTACAAGAAGCGGGGTTTGAAACAGATCATTTTGCTACAGGTTTAGATTTCTTACGTAAATTTCCTCATACGCAATATGATTTATGTATTTTTGATTGGGCCTTACCTGATATGGAAGGGCCAGATGTGATGGTGAGTGTTAAGCTTAAATCCACCAAGCTTCCCCCAATTATTTTCTTTACTGGTCGCAGTGAGGAGGAAGATATCGTGCGTGTGATTGAATCAGGTGCCGATGACTATCTTGTTAAGCCTGCAAGTCGCGCATTGTTGATGGCACGTATCAATGCATTGCTTAGGCGCGCGAGTGTAAAGCCTAATGTTGATTTTATATTTGAGTATGGCAATTTAAAAATAGATACTAAACAGCGCATCGTTAGTTTAGAAAATGAGGAAATTAAGCTCACAGATAAAGAGTTTGATTTAGCACTCTATTTTTTAAAGAACGAAGGTACTTTGTTGTCAAGAATACATCTCATGAATGTGGTATGGGGCGCGAGTGCCGATATTGAAACGCGCAAGGTGGATGTGCATGTTAGCCACTTGCGAAGTAAATTAAAATTCACCCCCGAAAATGGCTGGAAATTAACGTCGATTTATCAGCAAGGGTATCGTTTAGAGCGCATTGCTTAATGGTTTTGAAAGAACTAGTCGCATGATTAAAGCATTATCTTATTTAACAATACTATTTTTACCGCTGAGCGGTCAATTTGCCTTTGCAGGCGAGGATAGTGAAGCTGATTGGCATTATACCGTAGTTAAAAATGATTCATTTGAGCGGCTTTACCAAAAGTATCTATCAAAGCGTCGTCACATTGCCGAGCTATCCATTTATAACAAGTATCCACTGGCTAAAAAGTTGCAACCAGGTCAAATGTTACATATCCCTATTTCAATGTTGAAAAAATCACCACAAACTGCCGAGGTGTTGCTAGCAACAGGCGATGTAACGGTGTCAGAGTATGCAAATGCTCAATTTCGTCAATTAAGGCAGCATGATGTACTTGGTGCGGGGGCTTGGGTTCGCTCGAGTAAAAATAGTGTAGCAAAATTACGCTTTGCTGATGGCTCTGTGGCTGATGTGCAACCTAACTCTATGCTAAGTATTCAAGCGAGTTATCTTTTAGCTGGTAAGCAAACACATGTCACGCAACTTAAACTCACGCAAGGGCGCACAGAGCTGGTGGCTAATCCACAACATGTTGAAGGTAATGCTTTACAAATTGAAACGCCTTCAGCAGTTGCTGCAGTGCGAGGCACAGTGTTTCGGGTTGCGGCAGAAGGTAATATCGCTTTGCAGGAAACTCTTGATGGACAAGTCGCATTTAATGCGTCTAATATAGAGGTGCTACTCAGTAAAGGTTATGGATCTTTGGCTGAAAAAGGAAAAGCACCGCTACCGCCTATTGCTTTGCCTCAAGCACCTAGTACACAGGAGTTTTCTCAAACGTTTAAGCAGTTACCCGTGGTGTTTGATTTAGCTAACCAATCAAATGTGGTCGCTTGGGTTGGTCAATTATCATTAGACACTGACTTTACGCAAATTGTGAGCGAGCATTTGGTGCGTGCGCAAGTAAAGACTCAAAATCAACTGATTTTATCTGATTTAAAAGAGGGACAATACTACTTACGATTACGAGCTCAAGATGCACATGGTTTGCAAGGTGAAAGTGCAGTGCATGTTTTTAGTTTAGACATACCCTCGCCTCAGCCTGTTCAAAAAATTGCACTATCTCAGCCCAAAGAAAACGCTGTAGTGCCACTCGCTCCCGTTGAGTTTTCTTGGGCGAGCATTCCTAATGTTACTGAGTATCGTGTTCAAGTGTCTAGAAATGAAAATTTTGATAAGCTAGTTTATGATTTGCCAACAGCTACAGATTATTTGGTTGTCAATCAATCTTTTGGAAGCGGAACCTTTTACTGGCGTATTGTTGCTTTTTTTGAAGGAGCAGTCGTGCAAACATCGCCTTATCAAAAATTCTCACGTTAATTATTAAGCGTAATTTAAGGGAGTTATGTTGCGCTTTAAAACTATAAAATTGAGTGATGGCGCGTTTGTTAGTCTTATACTTGCGGCGATTGTATTGTTGTTAGTATGGAGCAACGCCTTACTTAGGTTTGATTATCTATTTTATGATTTAGGCCACCTTTTTACGTTTAAGCCCGCACCTAGCAATGTTGTAATCGTTTCCGTTGATGAGGTGAGCTTAAATAAAGTAGGACGCTGGCCTTGGTCTCGAGAGGTACATGCAAATCTAATTGATCAACTCAGCAAAGCAAGAGCAAGCGTTATTGGTTTTGATATTATATTGTCGGAACCTGAGCTTAAAAATCCACAATCAGATATTTTGCTTGCTCAAGCCATTGGGCGTGCTGGAAATGTGGTGATGCCGATTGTGCTAGAGGTACCTAATGTTGGAGCAGGTATCAAACAAACAATGCCGCTTTCTATTTTTACTCAACAGGCGGCGGCACTCGGGCGGGTGCACTTTCCATTAGATGCCGATGGTATTGCGAGAAGCCTTTATTTGTGGGAAGGGCTTTCTTTAGATGGCATTTCTGCGATTGGGCTGCCACACTTCTCTCAGGCAGTGTTGCAAGTTGCACATTTACTCTCTAAAGAAGCGACTTCCCCCCCTATTATTGAGGCAACGTCTTCATCTGCACTAGGTGTTAGTGCATTGCCATTTAATACAGTGTCAAGGCGATTGTTGGTGCATCAAAAACGCAAAATTAATTTTATAGGACCACCTGGGCATTTTCAGCGTGTTTCATACAGTAAAGTGTTGGCTGGAGACTTCCCTATTAATTTTTTTAAAGAAAAAATAGTATTAGTAGGTGCCACCGCTGTTGGTTTGGGTGATGTATTGCCAACGCCTGTTTCAGGTGCTTCACAGCCCATGCCAGGAGTAGAGCTTCAAGCAAATGCGATTGTTGCGATGCAAAATAAGCAGTTGGTGGTAGATGCGTCTTTATTGGTTACAGCAGTAGCTTGTCTGCTATTGGCATTGATACCGCTCACTTGGCTTTCTAAATTAACCCCCTTACAATCTTTGCTAGCCATTATTGGTTACTTTTTTATCGTAATTATAGGATTGGTTTCTCTACCACAGATAATGCACGTATGGATTTCTCCTTCCAGTGCTTTAGTCGCAATTTTATTGACTTACCCCTTATGGAGTTGGCGAAGATTAGATTCTGCACAAGCTTTTTTAGACATTGAATTGGAGCATTTGCGTAATGAACTATCTTTGCTGGGCATTAAGCAAGACAGTGTTTTGGAAAGTGCTAACGAAGATCGATTGCAATCACGTATTTTAAAAGTCAAAGCAACGGCGGATTATTTGCGCGAATTACATCGTAGTCGAAGCGATACACTTGCGTTTATTTCCCATGACATCCGTGCTCCACTTGGTGCTGCGATGATGTTGCTTGAGCAGCAAGAGAACAATAAGTATAGCGAGCGAATGCGCAAAATGTTAGGGCGTGCCTACGCCATGGCAGAAGGTTTTTTGCAAGCATCTCGCGCTGAAATGGTCAATGTTAATAAGTTTCACGGGTTGGATTTCGTGAGCCTGATGCAGCAAGCTGTGGATGAAATGTATGAAGTCACGTTAAGTAAAAAAATCAAAATAGAAGTCACTACCAATGAAGCTAGCCTATGGGTGAGGGGTGACTTTGGTTTGCTGCATAGAGCGATTGCGAATATTTTGTTGAATGCCATTAACTACTCACCTGAGCAATCAACGATTCATATTGGCTTGGGACATGATGCGCAATCGCTTTGCTTGACTATTCAAGATGAAGGGTCTGGCATCCCAGAAGAGCAGTTGCCTAAGTTATTTAAAAGATTTAGTCGCGTTGATGCAGAGTTTCAATCACGTGAGGGCACTGGTTTAGGCTTATATTTTGTTGATATTACAATTAAAAAACACGGGGGGCATGTTGACGTAAAAAGCCAAGTTGGCCTCGGCACTACCTTCTTAATTACTTTGCCGATAGAACGGCGCAAAGTGATTGTGCCAGTAGAAAATGACAGAAGATCAAGTTTTAAATCAACGAGTAGTGATGCGATTTAACCGTTAGCAGGCTATGCTTTATCCTGAGATTGCACTGTAGAGTGACGCATCAAGATGAAATTAAGGTATAATGTAAGCCTCAAATTTTGATAGTACGTTGTATTGAGCTAGTCACTATATAAATAATTTTCGGGAGGCAGTATGGCAAATTTATTAGATCAATTAAAAAGCATGACCACAATCGTGGCTGATACAGGTGATGTTGAGGCAATTAAAGCGGTTAAGCCTGTAGATGCAACAACAAACCCATCGTTGGTTTTAAAAGCAAGTCAAATTCCGCAATACGCACCTTTGATTGAAACCGCGATTGCTTACGCAAAAGCGCAAGGTGGCTCTAAAGCTGAACAAATTGACAATGCCGCTGACAAACTAGCAGTGTTAATCGGTGCGGAAATCACTAAAGAAGTGCCAGGTCGCATTTCAACTGAAGTAGATGCGCGTTTGTCTTTTGATTTGAACGCAATGGTTGCTAAAGGTCGTAAGTTAATTAAACTTTATGAAGAATCTGGTATCAGCAAAGACCGCGTATTGATTAAATTAGCTTCAACTTGGGAAGGTATTAAAGCAGGCGAAATTCTTGAAAAAGAAGGTATTCAATGTAACCTCACATTGTTGTTCGGCTTTGGTCAAGCGCGTGCATGTGCAGAAGCTGGCGTATTCTTGATTTCTCCATTCGTTGGTCGTATCTTAGATTGGTACAAAGCGAAAAACCCAACAACAGAATACACACAAGAAACAGACCCAGGCGTGGTTTCAGTGCGGGCTATTTACCAATACTATAAAGAGCACGGCTACAAAACCGTAGTGATGGGTGCTTCATTCCGTAACACGGGCGAGTTAATCGCTTTGGCAGGTTGTGATCGTTTAACTGTTTCACCTAACTTGTTGCAAGACTTGGCTGCTACTGAAGGCACATTGGTGCAAGTGCTTAAAGACGGTGGTAAAACTAAAGAAGCCCCAGCTAAAATGACAGAAGCAGAGTTCCGTTTTGAGTTAAACCAAGACCCAATGGCAACTGAAAAACTAGCTGAAGGTATTCGTGGTTTTGTAGCAGACCAAAATAAACTTGAAGCGGCGTTGAGTGCAAAACTTTAATTGCAAATAAATTGTAATTAAAGCGTAATCTGACCGCTTTAGAATTGACATAAGTAGGCTGGGCATTTATTATAAGTGTCCAGTTTTTGTGGCATCAAATTGTTGTAAAAACCTTTAAAATAATCTCAATTGGGAGTAGTTTAGTGGTTTTTTGCAAAAATAGTAATAACAGAAACATCTTAAATAACTTTATAAATGGAGAACACCATGGCTGTAACCCAAATGGCATTAGACTCATTAGATTTCGACGCAACAGTTGCTCTAGCAACTACAGTAGCTCCACACGTGGACATCTTGGAAATTGGTACACCTTGCATTAAACACAACGGTATCAAATTGCTTGAAACATTGCGCGCTAAATTCCCAAACAACAAAATCTTGGTTGACTTGAAAACAGCTGACGCTGGTTTCTACGAAGCTGAGCCCTTCTTCAAAGCTGGTGCTGACATTGTGACTGTATTAGGTATTTCTGATATGGGTACAATCAAAGGCGTAATTGATGTT
>JABFSF010000150.1 GCA_013140755.1 Methylotenera sp.
ACCTTATGGAGAGTGGCAGAAAGGGCCAAGCAAACAGGGTTTTCAGTAGAACAAATGATGGTGGCGATGTACGAAGCAAATCCAGATGCTATCAACCAACAAAATGTACATGCCCTGTTAGCAGGAAAAAACTTAAAAATCCCTACCAAAGATGCCATCTTAAAATATTAAAAAAAACAAGCCCTGGCAGAATACCAAAAACAAACCAAAGCATGGAAAAATCGGTTAGAACCCGCCGCTGAAAAAGCCACAACAGCCGCAAATGCACAAACTAGCGGACCGGACAACCAATTAACCTTAGTTGCGCCAACAGAGGCGTCGGTAACTGAAAATACTGTAGTCACCCCAACTGCAGCTCAAGAAAATACCAAGCCAAGTGCCACAACATCTGCCGTCAACACCCCAACACCACCGCCTATTGCAACACCTGCTCCAGCGACATTGCCAGCAAGTGATGCCTTACAAACTAAAATAACGGAACTTGAAAAACAGCTGGCATTAATGCAACAAGTGTTAGCGCTTAAAGACCAGCAATTGGCCATCTTACAAGGCCAAGCCAAAGCACAAGCAGTTGCACCTACACCAAGCACACAAACTCCATTAGCGCAAAAACCTCCTGTTCAAGCATCTGCTCCAGTACCTGCCACACCAGCTGCCCAGCCTGCAACTCCGGCAGTTTCAGAGGACGTTGATTACTTTTTACTTGGGGGAGGTGCAAGCGCAGTTGTGTTAGGGCTGCTAGCATTCTTGTGGTGGAGAAAACGCACCCAAGCGCGTAGCGGCATGTACGCAGATGACTTTGAAGACATACCCGATTTTTTTGCTAGTGCAATAGAAAACAATGTAGCAAAAGGGTCTGATACAATCGGTGCAAGTTCATTCTTTAGCGATTTTACCTTCGGCGATTTTGATACATTCGATACCGACCAAGGCGAAATTGATCCCGTATCCGAAGCAGATGTTTATCTCGCCTATGGGCGTTACCAACAGGCTGAAGAACTTATGCGCGACGTCATCAAAGGCCAACCAAACCGGGATGACTTTAAGTTAAAGCTATTGGAAATTTTTTACACCAACGAAAACAAGCCGTCATTCGAAGCATACGCCCAACAGTTGGCAGATGCAGGTAAAAAAGAAGACTTTGATTTTTGGTCAAAAGTGACTGAAATGGGAAGTGAAATCTGCCCTGGATCAACCTTATTTAATACTGAAATTGACAGGTTCTATCCTAGCCACAAAGTTAGCTTAGATAAAATAGATAAAGAAGAGATAACCCAGCCAAAAGTTAAACCAGAAACAGAAGATGATATCATTATTGCTGAGGGTAATGTTATAGAGTCTAAAACAACAGAAACAGAAGAAACAGAAGACGCTGATTATGGTCGTAAAACCTTAAACACGACCCCGTTAGAACGCTCAACAAATCCAACTAATCACTTTTTGGGGATTGATTTATCATCTTTTGAAGAGGGTTTTGATGGGTCAAAGAACAACGAAAGCATAGATTTTGACCTAAATTCAGATTTGCCAGACGAGCTACTAGAAAGCTTTTTTACAAGACCACAGGATAGCCCAGCCACAGATGAATTTGAATCATTTGAGTTTGATTTTAGTATAGGTGACAACGATAATAATTTATCTGCTTTAGATCAAAACCAACAAAAGCAAAATGAACTACTATCAATCGAAAACCCAAATGCAACAACAAGTAACTTTGCCAATGATGTGCTGGCTGGCAATTACCGTTTTGAAAACAAGGCAACAGGAACAGAAAGGCACTATTTTGATAATCATACAGGGCTAGAGATATTTGACTTAACTGACATGGACGAATTGGAAACTAAGTTAGACTTAGCTATCGCGTATAGGGACATACGCGATAATGATGCCTTTAAAGTTATAGTGAATGAAGTCATCAAAAAAGGCACAACAGAACAAAAAAAGCTAGCTCAGGCACTGTTAAATGACTTACAATGATATATCAGCATTGTATTTAATAAAAATGCTGGCATTGCAAAAGTTGGGTAGTCCTATAAACAACAACACTCCTAACTTTGAGTTTAAAACTCATTATTCTTAAATTTTAGGTTTAAAAAAATAACAGTAATCTAACCAACTAGTTATTGTTTAACATTAGATTAATAAATCTAAATGCACTGCCTAAATTTAAAGGCAAAATCATATTATGCCAATCAATCAAATTTACATTTACGGCATTGCAAGCACAATCGGCTGTGTATAAATGGACTGTAAAATACATCGGCAAAATCCTTAGCAATACTCCTTATAATAAAGAACGCTATAATTCCCCTTCAAATTTTAAAAGTGCCGTCTTTAGAATACTTATTTTAGGTCATTAATTCGTCAATTGATAACAAGCAAGATCATAGAAAACATGTTGTAAATGTTACGCCTACTCAATAAAAAATTGTAAAATGACTTTTTTCCATGAGTTCCATGCGTTATTTATAAACAAATTCAAGACCCACACATTTTTATAAATACCCATTTTTAAGATTTTAAGAAATAATTATTTATAACACAAATTTAACAGGCTAGTTAAGTATGAACAATTTTCGCTATAAGAATAATAAAATAATAGTTATTTCAGTTTTTACAAGTCTATTTTTGTTAAATGGCTGCGATAAAGAAAAAGATACCCAAGAACATTTGCAAAAGGGACAAGAGTACATCAATAAAGGCGAATATGAAAAAGCCAAATTAGAAATCAAAACAGCTACCCAATCAGGTAAAGATACTGCTGAAACATACTATTATATGGCTTTATTGAACGAAAAAAATCGGCAGTTCAAGGAAATGAAGGAGAATTTGCTAAAAACTGTTGAACTGGCACCTACCTATACGGATGCTCGGCTTAAGCTAGGTAAAGTTCAATTATTGTTCAGTGAAATTGGTGCCGCTATGGGACAAGCCGAATATGTGCTAAAAACCCAGCCACAAAATTTGGAAGCAATGGCATTAAAAGCATCGGTACTCATCAAAGATAAGAAATCTGCAGATGCAGTGTCAATTATTGACAACATTTTAAAAACCAATCCAGAGCATACTGATGCACTTTCTTTAAAAGCATTGATATATATGGAAAAGGAAGATTTTTCACAAGCTCTTGCACTCATAGATGCAGCAAAAAAATCAGATACTAAAAACATAGGTTTAGATTTCTTTACTATCCAGCTGCATGCCAAAACAAAAAATATTGACGCTATTATGGCGGACTATGAAAAGTTAATCCTTGAACATCCAGAAAATCAGGAGTTTAAGGTAACACTTGCAAAAATATATGTACAAGCAAAAAAGATAAACGAGGCTGAAAAAATATTGCGCGGACTGATTGAAGCCGATCCGAATAACATCCAGCCAAAATTATTGTTGCTAGATTTTTTTAATGCAACTGCGAAAGAACGTGTCAGCGAACAATTCAACTTGTTTACTGAAGCACATAAAGATCAACCAAGAATGCTACTAGATATGGCGAGTTGGATGATCGCCAGAAGAAATTTTGATGACGGCAAAGCCGCTCTTAATCGTGTTATAGAAATCGAAGAAAACTCAATTGTCGGACTAACAGCTAAAACGCTATTAGCAAAAGTAGCATTTGATAATAAAGACTTTGAAGAATCAAAAAAAATTGTTGAAGAAATACTTGATGCAAATTCAAGTTATGATGACGCAATTGTATTGAAGGCACGATTGTTGTTGATAAAGGAACAATATGACGAGGCTATCGCTTTACTAAACAAAGTCATTTGGAGCAAAGAAGATTCAGAAGAGGCGAATTTGTTATTGGGCCAGACATTTTTAATTAAGGGTGACCAAAAACAAGCTGATAAGTATCTATTAAACACGCTCAATATAAATCCAGCAAATATACAAGCTTTAACTTATAGCTACGATAAAGCCATACAAGCAAAAGATATAAATTCTGCTAAGAAAATGGTTGAAAAAGCCATTAGCATAAGGCCAGATAATATTGTGCTTCTTGAAAAGATGGCAAATATAAACATAGATGATCGTGATTGGGAAGCGGCAAAAGATATCATACAGAAAATTGCAAACTTGGCAAATCCACTTGCGAATGATGTATCTAGTTACTTATTAGCTCAAGTGCTACAAGGACAAGGTAACTACACTAAAGCTATCGAACTTTATAAAGAGTTATTGACCAAATTTCCAGAAAACAGCAACGCTTTAGGAAATATGGCGAGGTGTTACGAAAAATTGAATAAACGTAGCGAAATGATTGCTTATCTTGAGAATTTAATGACTAACAATTCTCAAAATATAGCTGTAGGTATGTTACTAGGCGACCTCTATTTAATGGATGAGAAATATGAAAAAGGAACAACATTATTAACTAATCTAATAGAAGATAACACTAGAATTCCACAATTATATGTTTTATTAGCTAACATGAAGTTAGCTATGAATGATAGTAAAGGTGCTGCGTTAATTTATCAAGAAGGGTTAAAACAAAACCCAGAAAATATTAAATTATCCCTGTCCTTGGCTTCCCTATATGAAAAATTAGGTGATTATGACTCTGCTGTTACTATCTATGAAGCTTTGATCAATAAAAATCCAAATTTGGATATTGCTATCAACAATCTAGGCATACTTTTAACGGAACATTACACTAATGATGAAAATCTGAAAAAAGCAGCACATATTACAGAAAAATTTAAAGATTCGGCTCAGCCTTACTATAAAGACACCTATGCTTGGGCACTTATCAATTTGGGTAGTATTAATCAAGGCCTGAAGTTATTAAACCAAATTATAGCGGCATCACCGGACGTTCCTGTATTTAGGTATCATTTAGGTGTTGCTTATTATAAAAGCGGAAACAACAGTTTAGCTATAAACGAAATTAGACAAGCACTTGAATTGGAAAAGAAAGTAGGAAACTTTTCCGAAAAAGCACAAGCAGAAAAAATATTGGCTGAAATTGTCACTAAAACAAGAGGCCATTGATTATACGCTAGCAATTATTACAGGAGAAACTATGAAGGTGTTGGTAACGGGTGCAGCTGGATTCATTGGATCTGCATTGACTATCCGCTTGTTGGAGCGTGGAGATGAGGTTATAGGTATAGATAACCTTAATGATTACTACGACGTTAATTTAAAATTGGCTCGGTTAGAACGGTTAAAAGATTATGAAAAATTTAGTTTTAAGCAACTGGAAATTTCAGATAGAGAATCTATAGAATCACTGTTTGCCAAAGAAAAATTTCAACGGGTAATGCACTTAGCAGCGCAAGCAGGTGTAAGATATTCAATTACCAATCCTCATGCTTATATTGATTCAAATATTGTTGGTTTTATCAACATACTAGAAGGATGCAGACATCATGGGGTTGAGCATTTAGCGTATGCTTCATCTAGCTCTGTTTATGGGGCTAACACCAGTATGCCATTTTCTATTCACGACAATGTTGACCATCCTGTTTCCTTATATGCCGCAAGCAAAAAAGCGAATGAGCTCATGGCTCATACTTATAGCCACTTATATAATTTACCAACAACAGGATTGCGGTTTTTTACCGTCTACGGGCCTTGGGGAAGGCCCGACATGTCGTTATTTATGTTTACGCGCAATATCCTTGAAGGCAAGCCAATCGATGTATTTAACTTTGGCAATCACCGCAGAGATTTTACTTATATAGATGATATTGTTGAAGGCGTGATAAGAGTTATCGATAAACCTGCCCAACCAAACCCCGAATGGTCAGGTGATGATCCTGATTCAGGTACTAGCAAGGCTCCATACCGAATTTACAACATAGGTAATAATAATCCTGTTAATCTTATGTCATTTATAGAGACCTTAGAAAAATGTTTAGGTAAGGAAGCCATCAAAAATATGTTGCCGTTACAAGCTGGGGATGTACCTGATACCTACGCAGATGTCTCAGATTTAGTACAGGATTTAGGTTATAAACCAAACACATCACTTGCAACAGGGATAGGAAATTTTGTTGAATGGTATAAACATTTTTATAGAGTAGATTAATGAATACACACAACAGAAATATTTCCGTTATTGGCTTGGGCTATGTTGGTTTACCCGTAGCTGTTGAGTTTGGCAAAATCAATAAAGTGATTGGATTTGATATCAGTGCTAGTCGAATTGCTGAACTCAAAAATGGGATTGAGCGGACTCATGAAGTTACGGCAAATGAACTTGAATTGGCAAATATACTTTATACCTCAGATGCCACTGATTTAAAAAATGCAGACTTTCATATTGTTGCTGTTCCAACCCCTGTCAACAACGCTAAACAACCAGATTTGACACCCATTATCAGTGCCTCAAAAACAGTGGGTCAACAATTGAAAAAGGGCGATATTGTAGTCTATGAATCAACTGTTTATCCTGGTGCAACTGAAGAAGAATGTATACCCGTTTTAGAAAGAGAATCTGGATTGGTTTGGGGTATTGATTTTAATGTTGGATATTCACCTGAGCGTATTAATCCTGGTGACAAAGTACACACATTTAAAACTATAACAAAGGTTGTTTCGGGGGATAACCCTGAAACGCTAGCAATTGTTGCAGCTGTGTATGAGTCTGTTGTCACTGCAGGTGTACACAAGGCTGCAACTATTAAAGTTGCTGAAGCAGCTAAGGTGATAGAGAATACTCAAAGGGATTTAAATATTTCATTAATGAACGAGCTGGCCTTGATTTTTAATAAAATGAATATTGACACGCGTGATGTATTGGCTGCGGCATCATCAAAATGGAATTTTTTGCCGTTTGATCCAGGCTTAGTTGGAGGCCATTGTATTGGGGTAGACCCTTATTATTTAACTTATAAGGCGACTATACTAGGATATACGCCACAGGTTATTTTATCAGGCCGCAGTATCAACGACAGTATGGGACAATTTATTGCCGCTCAGACTATAAAAGAGCTTATCAAAGCAGGTAAATGTGTAAAAGGCAGTAAAGTTACTGTTTTAGGATTCACTTTCAAAGAAAATGTACCCGATGTAAGAAATACACGTGTCATTGATATAATTAGGGAATTAGAAGAATATGGTATAGAGGTGCAAGTCTATGATCCTATGTCAGATACCCATGAAATTCAAGATGAATATAATCTTACTGTCATGGAAAACGAAAATCAAATTCAGCTAGCCCATGCAGTTATTTTAGCTGTTCCGCACCAATATTTTTTAGATAAAAATTGGTCATACATTGCCAGTTTATTAGAAAATAACTCAGGTATTGTCATAGATGTTAAAGCCAAATTGGATAGATCGAAGACTCCTGATGGAATAACGTTATGGAGACTTTAATGGATTTAGGTGTACATAATTTGAAATAAAATACTCGGGTGGAGGATTTATAGTGATGTTATTTAAGAGTATAAAATGGTTGATGTACACCCTATTTTTGCTGATAGGCGGGTGTGGATATCCCCAACTGAGCCAAGAAGATGATGCCATCATACCTTCTGATTACACATATATTATTGGCCCTGGCGATAGTGTAAATATTTTCGTTTGGGGTAATCCCGATATTTCGACAACAGCAACCGTTAGACCTGATGGAAAAATCACTATACCGTTAGCTGAGGACTTATTGGCAAGTGGAAAAACTCCATCCCAGTTAGCTAGGGTCATGGAAAAAAAATTAGCCAAATATGTTAGAGATCCACAAGTTGTAATTATGGTCGGAGCAGGCCAAGGTGTGTATAGTCAACAAGTGAGGGTGATAGGACAATTAGGAGGTGGTTCTAGTTCCCATTATTCGGCCAAAGCTCTTCCTTATAAAAAAGATATGACCTTACTTGATTTGGTTATACAAATTGGAGGTCTTGGTCAGTACGCGGATGGTAACAGGGCAAGTATAATTAGAAATATAGATGGCGAACCACAACATTTCGGTATCAGGATTGATGATTTGGTTGATGATGCCGATTTGTCAGCAAATATAAAAATATTGCCAGGTGATATTTTGATAATACCTGAAGCATTTTTTTAACACCTAAGAAGCTATAAAAGGTTAGCAAAATAATATGCAAGATCAGTTATATGAATTGTTTTCTTATTTAAAAGGTGGCTTAAAATATAAATGGGTTGCCATAATTATTGCCTGGATTATTTGCATAAGTGGCTGGTTGTATGTATCTGCAATGCCTAACAAATATACTTCACAGGCTAAAGTTCATGTTGAAACAAGAACGATGTTACAGCCACTACTTGCAGGAATGACTATCGAATCAGATGTCAGGGGTTTATTGCGAGTTATGCAGCAATTAATGTTTACCAAAAGCAATCTTGAACAAATTATTAAGCTTTCGGCATTAGATAAAACTGTGCAAAGCCCAGCTGAACGTGAGCAGCTTTTTGACACATTAAAACGCGAAATACATATTAACGGTGGTTCCGAAGATATGTTTACAATCCAGTTTGAAGCTAAAACTCCAGATGAAGCAAAAAATGTTGTGCAAGCAGTATTAACAGTTTTCTCAGAACAAACCCAATTGTCTACATTAGGCAGTACAGACAGTGCTCAGCGTTTTATAGACGAGCAAATTCAAGAGTATGAAATGCGCTTACGCAATGGAGAAAAAGCACGCGAAAATTTCAAACGTGCAAACATTGGATTATTACCTGGACAAGGGGGTGATCAAGTTGGCCAAATCCAACAACTCAATGCCTCATTGGAAGAGACAAACTTATTGTTAAAAGAAGCGACTTCAAAAAAAGAAACATTAAAAAAACAATTAGTTGAAGCATTAAATTCAAAAAACAACAAAGATAGTGGGGAGTTGGCAGCAATACCTGATGACCCACAGTTTGCCGAACTTAAACAAAGAAGAAATGAATTACTAATTAAATACACAGAGAAGCATCCCTCTGTTGTTTATATAGATAAAACTATAAAAGAATTAAAAAAACATTTGGAAGAAAAACAGCGTCAAATAGCAAAAGCAGGTGGATTGGATACAGCTGTCATGACAAATCCATATGTTCAGTCCATACAAGTTGCATTGAATCAAGTTGATGCTGAAATAGCTTCAATTAACTCTCGCATTAATATTTTTCAAAAACGTTTACAAAAAGCACAAGATGAGTTGAATTCTAAACTATCAATAGAAACTGAAATGGAGAACTTAAATAGGGACTATGGTCAAATTAAGGGAAATTATGAAAGATTATTAGCAAGTAAAGAAACTGCGGCAATGTCAGAAAAAGTTGATACTCAAGCCGAAGCCTTGAAATTTAAAATTGCTGATGCACCAGATACCCCTTTGCAACCATCATCGCCTAAACGAAAGATATTATTTTCAGGAGTATTGATAATAGGTACGATTTTTGGATTAGTTGTTGCTCTTTTACTTTATCTTATTAGGCCAACAATCATGTCACTTTCACAACTAAGACATGTAACAGGTTTACCAGTTTTAGGGACAGTTTCATATAAGGCAAATCCAGGTCAGTCTGCTAAATTCAAAAAAGAGGCATTACGGTACAGTGTCGCAACAATTTCATTGTTAATGTTTTATGTAGGTTTTTTAACGATTGATATTTTAGAAATAAAGCAACTGAGTTTGTATTATTTGTTGCAAAATAGTCATTAAAACTCAATCGAGGCAAAAATGAGTATCATTGAAAAAGCTTTAAATAAAGCTAGGAATGAAAAGAAACAAACTACTGACCCAACTGATTACCTTAATGAAATGGGCAAGAGTGCTGATGAACTTACTATACCAACTCCAGCTAAAGAAACAAAAAAACACATAGAATCTACAACAAATGACAATAGATTAAATACAACTCTCAAGAAGCAAATTGCCGACATTGATTGGGTACATTTAAATGAATTGGGATTTATAACGCCTGGTGACACGAATACTGTGGCTGTTGAGGAATATAGAAACATTAAAAGACCATTAGTAAATAATGCTTTTGGAAAAGGGAGTGAAGGCATTACAAGATCAAATCTTATTCTTATAACAAGCAGTTTACCTGGTGAAGGTAAAACATTTACTGCAATTAATCTTGCATTAAGCATAGCAAACGAGAGAGATAAACAAGTACTACTTATAGATGCGGATGTTGCACGCCCTTCTATTTCTAAAGTCTTAGGCATACAAACAGAACCAGGGTTAATAGAATACCTAGAAAGTGATGATGTAACTTTTTCTGATATACAAATTAATACAACCATGCCTGGACTCCGTATTATTCCTGCGGGTAAACAGCACAAATATTCAACTGAACTATTATCCAGTAATAAAATGGCCGCTTTTGTTGATGAATTGAGTAGTCGTTATCCCGATAGAATTGTCATTTTTGATTCACCACCATTATTGGCAGCCACTCAAGGAGAAATATTAGCTAGGCTAGTAGGTCAGGTTGTCTTGGTGGTTGAAGCAGAAAAAACCATGCAAAGCGTTGTTATGGAATCTGTTGACAAATTAGCCAACTGTGATGTGGTTCTTGCCCTTTTTAATAAATCAAAAAGAAATATTGATGGAGACTATTATGGCTATGGTTACGGCTATGGTCAATATACGCATTGATTATCTAAATTTGTTATTAAACTATTGTGGTCTTGTTCAATCTGTCCATTAAAATTATGTCTATTTTGTATTTTTCAGAAAAATGAACATTCTAATGGTTTTGACCCCTCTACATGCAACGAAGCATAAAAGTGTTAAGCTTCTTTTTTCATTGCGTTTCATTGGATTTTTATATTCCGTTTTTAATTTACCAGTAACGTATGCGTTAAGTTGGACGTTTACTCCTAGTGTCCAGATTCAAGAAATTTACTCGGATAATGTTAGATTAGCCAGATCGGGTAGCGAACAAAGTTCCTTTGTCACATCAATTAATCCGGGTTTCTCAACAACTGTCAATACGCCTCGAACAACATTTAATTTAAATTATCGTTTGCAAAGCTTGTATAACTCTGCTGGAAATAATAATATCTCACTTTATAATCAGTTACAATCAAGCTCACAAACCACAATAATTCCAAACTCACTTTTTTTAAGTTCAAGCAGCTCAATAAGTCAACAGAACATAAATAACAACCGACTGGGTGCGGATAATATTAATGGGTTTTCTAACAGCACTAATGCTTATACTTTCAATATATCCCCATATTGGACTCCACGTTTTTTAAATTATGCAACAGGAAGTGCTCGTATTAATGCTAGTAGTTTTTCAACGAGTGGAGGGGGAGCAATAAATAATGAATTTAATTCTGTACTTAATTCATTTAACACTGATGCCAATACACTTTCAGATTCTTTTAATCTTACAGAAACAATTAATTTAACTAGTGGAACTTATTTTAATCGACTAAAATGGAATATTTCGTTTAATAATAATGAGAGCTATAGGACAAACACTGCTAATGTGAGCTTCCAGAACTCGACTGCAAGAGTCAGTACGTCTTTTAACCAAAAATTTAGTGTCTTTGCGCAAGGTGGGTATAGTAACAACAACTTCCAATCAATAACAGGTGATAATGATAGTGGTATTTATTACACATTTGGAGGTCAATGGCAGCCTAGCCAACTTTATAGCATAACTGCGGGCATGGGCAACAATAGTTACGTCACATTTTATATTTCACCCTTTTCTCGTTTAAAATGGACAACAACGTATACAAATAATGCGGTAGGGACAAATTTTGGTAATTATTCTGGAGGTGGAACTGAATTAGGTACCAATTTAAATTCTGGCCAATACCAAGGAATTAATGGCGGTGGCAACTCAGGTTCTAATTGGCAAACATTACTTAACTACCAAACCAGAAGATCAACTTGGTCAATAAGCCACACCAATAATACTGTTACAAGTCAACAACTGTTAGCACAAACCCAAATATTCCCTAATCAAAACCAATCTGGCAATATAGACCCAAACCAACGTATTTTTAATAACCCAAATTTAAATAACGAGGTTATTGTTACTAAGGTGTGGAATTTATCTGCATCTTTTACCACGGGTAAAAGTACTATTAATGCAAGTGTTTTCGATCAAAACTTCGAATATCAGGCATCAGGGTTGAGCCAGAAGTCAATAGGCATCAATGGTGGATGGAATTGGCAGTTTTCGGGTAAAACAAACGCATATTTTCGCCCGCAATGGCAACATATAAAATCGCAAGGGATTGCAAATAGACAATCTTATACCTTGGCAATAGGTCTAAATCAAGCTATTACTAGCCGACTTAACGGGAATTTTGAGTTTCGGCATATAAACCAAACATCAGGACAAAATTCAGATCTATTTGAACAATCAAATGGATTTGCAAATAACTATCAAGAAAATCGCGCAACTGCTAGTTTATCTATGAGATTTTAATTATGTACGATGGTTTTTATAATTTAAGTAAAAAACCCTTTCAGCTGAACGCTGACAGCGAGTTCTTTTTTAATAGTGCTGTGCATAAACGTGCATTGGCTTATATGCGATATGGTTTAACTCAAGGTGAAGGTTTTGTTGTTGTAACTGGAAAACCTGGTACCGGTAAAACTATGTTGGTCAAAGAATTGGTCAATAGCTTAAATAACGATAACATTACTATCGGTATTATGGTTTCATCCCAAGTCGGTGCAGATGATTTATTAAAAATTATTTCTGCTACATTTGGTCTTTCTTACGAAGGTGAAGATAAATCAACTTTACTCACGCGTATAGAAAGATATTTTATACAGCAAGCCACTGAAGGCAAACGTGTACTCATGATTGTTGATGAGGCTCAAAACCTGCCCAAAGATTCTCTTGAAGAATTGCGTATGTTGTCAAACTTCGAAATGTCAGGAAAATCATTGTTTCAAACTTTTTTAATTGGCCAACTTCAACTAGGTGAAACACTGTTTTTACCAGAAATGGAACAACTTAGGCAACGTATTGTAGCCACTTATCAATTAAAGTCTTTAAACGAAGAAGAAACTAAAAGTTATATTTTATTTCGTTTAAAAAAAGCTGGATGGCAGCATACCCCTCAATTTGAAGATGATGTGTTTGCAGTTATATGCTCTTATTCCCAAGGTATACCAAGACGTATTAATACCTTATGTGATAGGGTTTTATTGTTTGGATATTTGGATGAGTTAAAAGTTATTAATTTAAATGCAATCCATAAAGTAATTGCAGATATTGAAGACGAAGCTTCTCTAGTTACAGATGAATTTCATGATGTGTTACCGACAAATAGCAGTAATATAAATGTACCAATTGAAATAAATAACTCTTACGAAGAACGTATAGTCGTTTTGGAAAAAGCTGTCACAAGTCTTCAAAATTCATTAGCAAAAGAGCGAGCTTTGTTGCGTAAGGCTATTTTATTACAATTGGATATGGATACTGTTTATGATGAACATTTATAACGTTCAAAAATATGGAATATATTATGGATAAAATAAATGCCATGACCATTGATGTTGAAGATTATTTCCAAGTTTCTGCATTTGAACCTTATATAAATAAATCACAATGGAATACTTTGCCGCATCGTGTTGAAGCGAACACCCATAAGATTCTTGACTTATTAGCTGAGAAAAATGTAAAAGCCACTTTTTTTACCTTAGGTTGGGTTGCAGAACGTTATCCAGGGCTAATTAAGCGTATAGTTGTTGAGGGTCATGAGTTGGCATGTCATGGCTATGAACATATAAGGGTTACAGAACAAAATCCTCAACAGTTTAAAGCAGATGTGTATAAGGCAAAAGCTATTCTAGAAAACCAAACAAGTAAAGCAATTAAGGGTTATAGAGCGGCGAGTTATTCTATAGGTGCCGACAACTTATGGGCTTTAAATATTTTGCAAGAGCTAGGGTTTAGCTATAGTTCAAGCATATATCCAGTAAAACATGATTTATACGGAATGCCATCTGCGCCTAGATTTATGTTTGAACCTATAGCCAATCAAGATTTTAAAGAAATTCCTATCACTACTTTACGCTTTTACAATAAAAATATACCTTGTGGAGGAGGAGGTTTTTTTCGTTTTTATCCTTATGCTTTGTCTAAGTGGGCTTTTAATAGAGTAAATATAGTTGAAAACCAACCCGCAATTTTTTATTGCCATCCATGGGAAATTGATCCTAACCAACCTCGGCAACTCGGTCTAAACTTTAAAACCAGAACACGCCATTATCTTAATCTTAATCTGATGGAAAATAGGATAAAGAGATTACTTACTGATTTTAAATGGAACACAATGGAAAATGTATTTCAAATTAATGGATAACAGGATTAAGTCATGATTAAAGAATTGGATGCTAGTAACTATAGTCGTTGGGATAATTTTGTCCAAAATCATACTGATGCTACTTTTTTTCATTTGTCAGGTTGGCAAGAGGTTATTAGAAAGGCTTTTGGTCATAAAACATATTTTTTATATATTGAAAATGATAACCAAATAACAGGTATTTTACCTTTAGTTCATATTAAAAGTTTTCTGTTTGGGAATAATTTAGTTTCAATAGCACCTTGTGTTTATGGTGGTATAGTTGCACAAGATGAACATTCATATCTTGAACTCGATAAAGCGGCTTGCCGTTTGGCCAATGAATTGGCTGTTGATTGCTTAGAAATGAGAAATAAGGAGCAAAAATCACCTGAGCGTCCTTATAAAAACCTGTATGTTTCTTTTAGTAAAGAGTTAGATTCTGATGTCGAGAAAAATTTTCTGGCTATTCCAAGAAAGCAAAGGGCAATGGTGCGTAAAGGTATCGATGCTGGTTTAGTCAGTGTTATTGACACGACTATTGATCGCTTATATCAAGCTTATTCTGAAAGTGTAAGGAATTTAGGAACGCCTGTTTTTTCAAAAAAATATTTTCAGGCTCTAAAGGATGTTTTTGGTAATCAATGTGAGATACTCAGTGTTGAATATAAAGGACAATTGATTGCCAGTGTCATGAGTTTTTACTTTAAAGATGAAATACTACCTTACTATGGTGGCGGAACGGATTTGGCTCGTGAACTCAAGGGCAACGACTTTATGTATTGGGAAGTGATGCGCCGCGCAGTAGAAAAAGGCGTCAAGATTTTTGATTATGGGCGCAGCAAAATAGGTACTGGTTCTTATAGTTTTAAAAAAAACTGGGGTTTTGTTCCTAAGCCTTTATTTTATGAGTTTTATTTGGTCAAATCTGAATCTATGCCTGATATTAACCCCCTTAATCCTAAATATCAATACTTTATAGCTGCTTGGAAACGTTTACCTTTAACTGTTAGCCAGTGGGTAGGTCCTTGGTTATCTAAAAACTTAAGCTAATAATATGCAAGATTTGCTATTTCTCGCCCATCGTATACCTTATCCACCCAATAAAGGCGATAAAATTCGCTCTTATCATTTTTTAAAATATCTATCTGAACATTTTAATGTGCATCTAGGAACTTTTGTTGATGATCCTAATGATAATGAATACACCCATGTTTTAGATAAGCTATGTACGACTACTTTTTATCAAAATATAAACCCATTATTTTCAAAATTTAAATGCTTGAAGGGATTATTAACAGGTGAACCATTAAGCTTACCTTATTATAACAATATTGCTATGCAGGAATGGGTTAACTCAACTATTAAGAAATATTCGATAAATAAAGTCCTCGTTTTTTCTTCTGTCATGGCAAAGTTTGTTCAATATCATGATGTTGACATGATTGTCGATTTTGTGGATGTTGATTCTGATAAATGGCGACAATATGCTGAGAGTAAAAAATTCTTGTCTGCTTGGATTTACCAACGGGAATCTAATTATTTATTGCGCTATGAAAAGCATATAGCACAACAGTCAAAACTTAGTTTTTTTGTTTCTAAACAAGAATCAGATTTGTTTAAATCTCTTGCTCCTGAAGCGGTTTCAAAAATTACTTATGTAAATAATGGTGTTAATATAGATTATTTCTCTCCAGAAAACTCCTATATTTCACCTTATCCCGAATGTATAGATGCAATTGTTTTTACAGGGGCTATGGATTATTGGGCGAATGTAGATGCTGTAAAATGGTTTGCAGATCATGTTTTTTCTGAGATTTCTTGTAATTTTCCCGCACTTAAATTTTACATAGTGGGTTCTAAGCCTAGTAAAGAAGTTTTGGCTTTAACCAGTGCTTCAATTGTTGTCACGGGTGCTGTTGACGATGTACGGCCTTATATTGCCCATGCCAAACTTGCTGTTGCTCCGTTAAGAATTGCTAGGGGTATTCAAAATAAAGTGTTGGAGGCTATGGCGATGGGTAAACCCGTTATTGCCACATCTGCTGCTATGGAAGGTATAGCTTATACAGAAAAACAAGCAGTTTTTGTTGCAGATGACCCCAAAATAATGGCTCATTTGCTTACTGATTCTTTGTCTCATTATCCATCTACTGCCCATAATAACCGTCAATTTGTCACTGAATGGTTTAGTTGGGAACAAAATTGTAATCATCTTATTAAGTTGATAAAAGACTGATTACCTCTTAATTATAATTATTTCCTCATCACTATCTTTTCGTGCCAACCTAACTCTAGGGTAGGGCATAACTCAAATTAGGACGTTACCGCTATGTGTGGAATTGTTGGCATTTTTGATATTTGCGAAAATCGTGAAATCAACCGCGATTTACTTTCGAACATGAATGAAAGCCAGTATCATCGCGGTCCTAATGAAGGCGGCTTACATATTGAATCTGGTTTAGGTTTCGGACACAGACGATTATCCATTATTGATTTGACGAGTGGACAACAACCTATGGTCAGCCTAGACCATAAAGTAATATTGACTTATAACGGTGAAGTTTATAATTTTTTAGAATTACGTGTTGAGTTAGAAGCTTTAGGATTTTATTTTCAAACGCATTGTGATACTGAAGTTATCTTATATGCTTGGCAAGCTTGGGGAGAATCTTGTGTAGAACGCTTGCGTGGTATGTTTGCTTTTGCAATTTGGGACAGAGATAAACAGACCTTATTTTTAGCTCGTGATAGATTAGGTGTTAAGCCCCTTTATTATTCTGAATTGGCTAATGGACATTTTATTTTTGCTTCTGAACTTAAAGCTTTAAAAGTGCATCCTGAATTACCTAAAATATTTGATCCGACTGCGATTGAGGATTATTTTGGCTTTGGTTATATTCCCGATCCCAAAACGATTTATAAAGGTGTTTATAAATTAGAGCCAGGATACTGTCTAACTTTAACCAAAGGCGTAAAATCCTATCGACCACGCCGATATTGGGACGTCACTTTTGCTACTAATCCACCTCAAAACGAACGTGCAATAGAAGATGAATTGATAGAACGTCTGCGTGAAGCCGTTAAAATCAGGATGGTCGCTGATGTACCTTTAGGTGCATTTTTGTCTGGAGGCGTTGATTCCAGCGCGGTAGTTGCCTTAATGGCAGGTTTATCCTCAGAACCAGTAAACACTTGTTCTATTTCTTTTGGCGATCCCGCTTTTAATGAGTCCAAGTTTGCCGCTCAAGTCGCAGAGCGTTATCACACTATTCATAGGGTGGAACAAGTAGATCCGGCTGATTTTAGTTTGGTTGACCAATTAGCTGGGCTTTATGATGAACCTTATGCCGATAGTTCTGCATTGCCTACTTATCGGGTTTGCGAACTGGCAAAAAAACAAGTGACTGTTGTGCTTTCGGGTGATGGTGGCGATGAGAATTTAGCGGGTTATCGGCGCTATCGTTGGCATACCTATGAAGAGCAAATGCGCTCTTGGTTGCCTGATAGTATCCGCAAACCTGTATTTGGTTTATTAGGCCGCGCGTATCCTAAAGCTGATTGGGCTCCAAAGGTGTTCAGGGCTAAATCAACTTTTGAATCCATCGCAAGGGATTCAATAGAGGGGTATTTCCATAGCGTTTCCGTGCTGTCTAATGAAATTCGTGGCAAATTGTTCAGTGACCAATTAAAACATGATCTACAAGGTTATCAAGCCACAGACGTGTTTAGAAAACACCTGGATCAAGCACCCACTGATTCGCCTTTATCATTAGTCCAATATCTGGATATAAAAACCTATTTGCCGGGTGATATACTCACTAAAGTGGATAGGGCTAGTATGGCACATGCACTGGAAGTTAGGGTGCCGTTATTGGATCATCAGTTGGTGGAATGGATGGCGGGATTATCACCTGAACTAAAACTTAAAGGCCGGGAAGGCAAATATATTTTCAAAAAATCTCTGGAAAACTATCTGTCCAACGATATTTTATATCGCCCCAAAATGGGGTTCTCGATACCATTAGATGCTTGGTTTAAAGGGCCTTTAAAAAATAAAGCACGTGAGGCATTGTTGGGAGAAACTATGAGCCAATGTGGGTTGTTTAATCGTCCTTTTCTTGAACAAATCTTAAACCATCACCAAAGCGGCTTACGTGATTATAGCTCTGCGATTTGGTCTTTGTTGATGTTCGAAGCATTTTTGCGGACTCATAGTTAGAAAATAGCTGTGCTTACCGTTTTTGAGAATCTTTGACATACCAATCAGTTTAGCTATTTATCCGACATAAAAATGGCTCTTCCCGATTTCGCGGGGTAGCCACTACATGTAGTATAAGATAGCCGAACGCCAACAAGCTTACCGACCTACCTGCAACTAGGCAATAGACAATAAGAGAGTCATGCTAATACAAATCCCCCTGGATATTCCTGATGTCCA
>JABFSF010000106.1 GCA_013140755.1 Methylotenera sp.
TTATGTGACTGATTACATCGATGCAACTCAGTGGAATGCCACTACAAATACCGCTCGCACCACGCTATTGCGTAACCAATTTACCGTCTTACGATACACCAACCAGGCTGCACGTATCTATGGCCTAGATATTTCTGGACGGATGCCTTTGGCACAAACCAGTGCAGGTGCTTTCGGCATGAAAGGTTTGCTTAGCTACACTAATGGTACGAATCGTGACACAAACGATGACCTGTACAACATTATGCCGCTTAACACCATGCTCACACTTACTCATAAGTATGAAAATTGGGACAATGGCGTAGAGCTGCAGATGGTAAAAGCGAAAGATAACGTCTCTGATATGCGCAACGAAATTAAGACGGCTGGCTACAGCCTCGTCAATCTGCGCTCGAGTTACACGTGGAAGCAGGCTAGATTAGACTTCAGCATTGAGAATGTGTTTGACAAAAATTATTACTTACCGCTTGGTGGTGCCTATGTTGGTCAGGGCACAACGATGACAACTGCGCTTACACCAACAGGCTCTGTACCGCTTTGGGGTACCGCAGTACCTGGTATGGGTCGCTCTATAAATATAGGTTTAACGCTGAAATATTAAGTTGAATTAAGTTTGTTTAGTTAAATTCAGTTTGTGTGACTTAAGTGCCACGCAAACTGATTTCACCTGATAAAAAGCGTTGTTCGCCCAATGCTGTACTGACTAATAAAATGCCATCATCAGCTACATTAGTCACAGTTCCAAGTGTTTCACGGCCATCTGGGTGCAGCATTTTCACGGCTTGTTGATGATAAGCATGATGTTTTGTCCATTCATCTCGAAGGCTGGTAAAGCCGTGTTGCTCAAAGTTACTGATGACGTCAGCCAAGTGTTTGAGTAAAACGCCTAGCAATTCATTAGGGTTAATAGTTTGCGCCGAGCCATTGGCTAAATTAAGTACGCTAGCTAAATCAGTCGCAGGCTGGTCAATGTGCTGTTTGATTTTTGTTGGCAAATTCAGGTTAATGCCAATACCAATCACAGCGGCACTCGGGCCTTCCATATCGCCTTGCAGCTCGATTAAAATTCCAGCCAGTTTTTCTCGGCGCTGATTTTCATCTACAATCAGCACGTCATTCGGCCATTTTAATTGTGCCTGTTCAATACCAACACTATGTAGCGCACGTATCAAAGCCACCCCTACTGCTAAACTCAAGCCAGATAGCGCCGATGCGCCACACTGAAATCGCCACAATAATGAAAATGTTAAACTCGCGCCTAAGCCAGCTTGCCAAGTGCGGCCGCGTCTGCCACGACCATTGGTTTGCAAGTTGGTGGCAACACAACTGGCATGTGCCTGCCCGTTGTTTAGCTTATTCATCATGTAGGTGTTAGTCGATTCTAAATGATCGTGAATCTCTAATTTAAACCATGCGCTTTGCTCACCGATTGCATTTAATATGGCTTGTTGGTCTAACAAGGTGACGGCGTGTGGCAATTTATAGCCACGCCCACGTACTGAAAAAATCTCAATACCATGCTTTACTGCGTCTTGTAGGGCATTCCAAACTGTGGCGCGCGAGACTTTTAGTTGTCTGGCAATATCCTCACCAGAATGAAATTTACCGTCAGCAAGCAGGCGTAAAATGGGGAAAGTAAGTGAATTCATATTAAATTGAAGTTTAGCACAGCAACTTATGTTGTAAGTTAAAGCAAGTAAAGCAAGCCTTGCCTCAACCGTGTAAAATGAGCGCTATTATTTTGTTTAAATGTTTAAGTAAAAACCATGTCATCAGAAAAAGCACCCATCCCTTTAGGTTCTAATTTTATTCGAGCGATTGTCGAAAAAGACCTTGAACTAGGCGTTTACGCATCACGCAAATGGGCAGGCAGCCCAGGCGATGCGGCGCATCAGGCAACAGGTCAGCCAGACCCAGCCAAGATTCGCACACGCTTTCCGCCCGAGCCGAACGGTTATCTACACATTGGTCACGCTAAAAGTATTTTTCTAAATTTTGGCTTGGCGCGTGATTACGCTGGCGTGTGCCATTTACGTTTTGATGACACCAACCCTGAAAAAGAAAGCCAAGAATACGTGGACAGTATTACAGATGCAGTAAAGTGGCTGGGCTTTGGTTGGGATAACGGTGGCCAAGATGGCAAAAAAGAGTCTAACTTGTATTTTGCCAGCAACTATTTTGACTTTATGTACCGCGCCGCAGAAAGCTTGATTGAAAACGGCCATGCGTATGTAGATAGCCAAACCGCAGATGAGATGCGCATTACACGCGGCACGCTCACTGAGGCGGGTAAAAACTCACCTTGGCGAGACCGCACCGTGGCAGAAAATCTTGCGCTATTCCGCGAAATGCGCGATGGCAAACATGCCGATGGTAGTTTAGTTTTACGCGCTAAAATTGATATGGCATCGCCTAATATTAACCTGCGTGACCCCGCTATTTATCGCGTGCGCCGTGCGCATCACCACAACACGGGGGATAAATGGTGTATTTACCCCATGTACACTTTTGCGCACCCGATTGAAGATGCGCTAGAGCAAGTTACCCATTCCATTTGTACGCTGGAATTTGAAGACCAACGCCCGTTTTATGATTGGCTATTGGAGCGCCTTGCAGAACCGCCGACTGAAGCCGTCGGCGCAAACAAACAAGCACTTTTGGCGCATCCGCTACCAAAACAATATGAGTTCGCGCGTTTAAACCTCACTTATGTGGTGTTATCAAAACGCAAACTCATTCAGTTAGTCGAAGAAAAACACGTGAGCGGTTGGGATGACCCCCGCCTGCCAACGCTGGCAGGGGCGCGCCGCCGTGGCTATGTGGCAGAAGGCTTTAAACTGTTTACCGATCGCATAGGCGTAAGCAAAGCAGATTCATGGATTGATTATTCAACCTTTGAGGACTGTATGCGCGAAGTGCTGAATATTAACGCCGAGCGCCGCATTGCCGTGTTAGACCCCATCAAATTGGTCATCGACAACTATCCGGAAAATAGCGTAGAAGATTGCTTTGCGCCTAACCATCCGCTAAAACCAGAGCTAGGCAAACGCATCGTACCGCTCAGCCGCGAGCTATGGATAGAACGCGAAGACTTTATGGAAGTGCCAAGCAAAGGCTTTTTCAGACTGGTGCCAGATGGTTTAGTGCGCCTGCGCTACGGCTACGTGGTGAAGTGTACAGGCTGCGAAAAAGATGCCAATGGCAACGTCATCGTGGTGCATTGCGAATACCTGCCAGACACCAAATCAGGCACGCCGGGTTCAGATTCTGTCAAAGTAAAAGGCAATATCCATTGGGTTTCAGCGCAACACGCCTACGAATGCGAAGTGCGCCTGTACGATAGATTGTTTAAAGAAGCACATCCAGGTGAGGGTGATAGAGACTTCTTAAATGATCTCAACCCAAACTCAGTCACCGTAATTACCGCGCAACTAGAGCCAAGCCTAAAAGACGCCAAAGCCGAAGATAACTTTCAATTTGAGCGCCACGGCTACTTTGTTGCAGACAGAAAAGACAGCGTGGCAGGTAAGCCCGTGTTTAATAGAACAGTGACGTTGAAGGATGCTTGGCAGAAGTAAAAATGAATGGCAAACACTTTTCAAAGCCGTCATACCAGCGCAGGCTGGTATCCAGCCAAGTTGAAAAAGTGTGGCTAGCGTTGGCACAACAGCGCTTGGACGACATCATAAACAAAAAGGTAAAGACCATTCCTTGGGATGTTGTGCGTAAACGAATTGACCAGCAGCTTAGCAAATGAAAAAAATCATCATTATTGCAGGACCAAACGGCGCAGGTAAAACCACCTTCGCGCGTGAATACTTGCCTAATGAAGCTAACTGCCCGACCTTTATAAACGCAGATTTAATTGCCGCAGGCCTAGCCCCTTTTGCCCCAGAAACCGCCGCCATTAAAGCCGCGCGTTTAATGCTAAATGAAATAGAAGCCAACGTAAAGGTAGGCAATAGCTTTGCTTTTGAAACCACGCTTTCAGGTAAAGCCTACGCCACACATATTGCAGAATGGAAAAACCTAGGTTATCAGATTACAATCGCTTTTCTAAGTTTACCAAGTGCTGAATTTGCAATCTCCCGTGTTGCAGCAAGGGTTTTCGCAGGCGGACACAATATTCCAGAATCTACAATAAGACGGCGATTTAAATCAGGCTTACAGAACTTTCACCAATTATACAAACCACTAGCCAATACTTGGACTTTGTATGACAATTCAGAACGTAAACCTGTCTTAATTGCGCGAGGTATAAACGAATGAACGATACACAAAAGATTACCAATAAAGAATTTAACGACATAGACCAAGCTTTACACCGCGCCGCATTAAGAGCGAAAGAAGAAGCCGAGAAAAATGGCACACCTTATGTGGTGGCTGAAACTAAAAATAATCATGAGTTGCAACAAGGTAATAATGCAAATAAACAATAACATACGGCGCACTGCAAGCGAGTACAAGCTACGTGAACTAATATGAAGCGCCCCTCACAATATTTAAGACAAAGGTTAATTAGATTATCTGAATACCGAAAATCTCAGAAGTTGAGGGGAGTTAAAAGCTATAGAAGTAAATCGCGTAGTTACAT
>JABFSF010000129.1 GCA_013140755.1 Methylotenera sp.
CGTAACAGGGCGCACGCATCAGCTACGCGTGCAGTGAGCACACTTGGGGTTTGTGATTGTAGGGGATGATAAATATGGAGATTTTGCTTTAAACAAAACCTTGAAAAAACATGGTTTAAAACGTATGTTTTTGCATTCTGCAATCACTAAACTTAAGCATCCTATAACGCAAGCGAGGCTAGAGTTAAATGCGCCTTTGCCTGCTGAGCTAGCTACGTTTTTACAAAAATTAGAGAAAGAATAAATCTTAAAGCATGACTCAAAAGTTTGATTTAATCGTGTGGGATTGGGATGGAACACTCGCAGATTCTACAGGGATGATTACCAATGCCATTTTAAAAGCAGCCGAGCAGGTGGGGTTGCCAGCACTTACGCCTAAGATGGCAAGTAGTATTATTGGGTTAGGTTTGCGTGAGAGTATTGAAGCTTTATACGGTAATATTCCAGAATATCAAGTAAAGGCACTCGCCGCGCAATACAACCTGAATTATTATGCA
Source organism: Methylotenera sp. (assembly GCA_013140755.1). GTDB lineage: Bacteria > Pseudomonadota > Gammaproteobacteria > Burkholderiales > Methylophilaceae > Methylotenera. The sequence goes on from JABFSF010000129.1 coordinate 498, forward strand.
GGACAAGGCGAAATTCCTCTATTTACAGAAGCCGCAGAGACGATTAAAACCCTTAATCGGCGTGGTTTAAAATTAGCGGTGGCAACGGGTAAAAGTAGGCGCGGCTTAAATTTTGCGTTAGAACTTACGCAACTAGGTGATTTTTTTCATGCAACACGCACGGTGGATGAGTGTTTCTCTAAGCCGCATCCACAAATGTTGCATGAGCTCATGGATCATTTTTTCGTCACTCCCGAGCGCACCTTGATGATAGGGGATACCAGTTATGATTTGCAAATGGCAAAAAATGCTGGCGTCAGTGCGGTAGGGGTTACCTACGGCGCACAACCCGCACAAGCGTGGCAGCACTTAAATCCTATTCAACAATTTGATACATTTGCAAATCTTAGCCAATGGCTACTTGAACAACCCAAAACGTAATGAATGAGAACGAAAACATCGTTTTAGAGAGTGCCGATTTGCAAGAAGGTGGCAAAGGTATTCGTTTTAACTTGCCCACATTGGGTGAGCATGTCACAGGTTTTGTGATTCGTTTTAAAGGCAAGCCTTACGCTTATGTGAACCAGTGTGCCCATGTTTCGGTTGAGTTGGATTGGGAAGAAGGCGCGTTTTTTAGCGCACAACAAGACTATTTAATATGTGCTACGCATGGCGCACATTATCGACCAGATAATGGCTTTTGTGTGATGGGTCCTTGTAAGGGTAAAAGCTTAAAACCGATTGAAGTCACGGAACAAAATAAGAAAATTAAGATTCATATTGCTACTGTAAAATAATTAAACTTTAAAATTGAAAGCTTAAACATGTCAGAAGATATTCAACCTTCAGCTACTCAACCACAAGCCGCATCTAAAGAATCGCAATGGCATTACGATGTGATTGAAAAGCTTGCTACCTCTGCGTTGGCGGAGCAGAAAACGGCTCGTCGCTGGAGCACTTTTTTTAAAGGACTAACCTTTGCATATTTGTTGGTATTGCTGCTAATGGCATTAGGTGTGTTTAGTGGCGCAAAAACTAAAACAGGGACGCACACAGCACTCATTGATATTGCAGGAGTGATTGAAGCAGGCGGGGAAGTGAATGCCGACGCTGTGATGAGTAGCTTGCATGATGCTTATGATAACAAAGGCACCAAAGGAATTATTTTACGCATCAATAGCCCAGGCGGTAGCCCTGTACAAGCGGGGATTATCAATGATGAAATTAAACGCCAAAAAAAGTTGCATCCTACGATTCCTGTGTATGCGGTGGTAGAAGATATTTGCGCTTCAGGCGGCTATTATATTGCGGTGGCGGCAGATAAGATTTATGTGGATAAAGCGAGTATTGTGGGTTCAATTGGTGTGTTGATGGATGGCTATGGGTTTACTGAACTCATGAAAAAAGTGGGCGTAGAGCGTCGCTTAATGACGGCAGGTGAAAACAAAGCCATGCTAGACCCTTTTTCACCTGTTAATCCAAAACATCAAGCCTTAGCGCAAGCTATGCTGAATGAAATTCACGAGCAGTTTAAAACGGTGGTTAGGCAAGGTCGTGGCGCACGTTTGAAAGAAACACCAGAGACCTTTAGCGGCTTGTTTTGGAGCGGTGCGCAAAGCATTAAAATGGGCTTAGCTGATGCAGAAGGTAGCACAGATTATGTCGCGCGTGAAATTATTAAACAAGAAGAAATTGTGGACTTTACTTACCAAGATGACTTTGCAAGCCGAGTTGCAAAGCGCATAGGTGCTAGCTTGAGTGAAGGGGTTGCCTCTGTGCTGGCACAACAATTAGTGAGTGCTGAAAGCGTTAAGCTGCATTAAAAAATACGCTTTTTAGTGCACGTTTGATGTATCAATGGCTGATTGTGCTTAATGTGTATGGACGTTTTATGTCCTACAAATGTTGCTTGATAGCACTTAATTTGAAATTGGGCAACCATCAGAGAGTTAGTGAATAATGAATGTTTTTTTTGAAGAAGATGGTGCTTTTAAAGTAGCGACCATTTTTTCTGAGGCGGAAAGTTCGCTGCAAGTTGAATCTATTAGCGGTAAGCGCAGCAAAATTAAAGCAAACAATGTGCTGTTGCGCTTTGAGACGCCCATGGCGGGTTTTTTAGATGCCGCGAATGCGGAGGCGGAAACCCTAGACTTAGATTTTTTATGGGAATGCTGTGGTGAGCCTGAGTTTGGCTTTGCTGAATTTGCGCAAGATTATTATGGTCGCAAACCCACGTCAATTGAAGCCGCTGCCATCGCGATTAAGCTTCATAGTGCGCCCGTATATTTCAACCGTAAAGGCAAAGGCCGTTACAAAGCAGCCCCTGCGGAAATTTTAAAAGCCGCGCTGGCAGGGCTAGAGAAAAAACGCTTGCTGGCTGAAAAAATGGCAAGTTACATCGTGCAATTAAAAGCGCACACCATGCCTGATGAGCTGATGCAAAAATTAGATATGTTGTTGTATGCGCCAGATAAAAACGCATTTGAATACAAAACGCTCGATGCGGCAGCGGCTGAATTGCATTTAAGCCACGTCAAATTGCTGCATGCGTGCGGGGCAATCCCTTCGATCCATGATTACCACTTAGGCGCTTTTTTACGTGAATATTTTGCCAAGGGTACGGCGTTTCAAACTGCTGATGTGCCCACTGCGCCTGATGATTTGCCGTTAGCTGAGGTACAAGCCTTTAGCATAGATGACAGTACCACCACTGAGATTGATGATGCGTTTTCAATCGCACATTTGCCAGATGGCACTGCACGCGTGGGCATCCACATTGCAGCACCTGCCTTGGGCATTGCGGTGGATAGCCCGCTCGATGCTGAAGTAATGCAGCGTTTATCTACAGTGTATATGCCAGGGCATAAAATCACCATGTTGCCAGAGGCGGCAATACGCCCATTTAGCCTAGATGCGGGCGAAATTAAACCCGTGTTGTCTTTATATTTGCATGTGGCGCCTGATTTGACCATTACGCAGCGTGATAGCAAAGTAGAGCGCATTAAGATTGCGGATAATTTGCGCCATGATAGTTTAGAGGCATTTTTTAATGAAGAAACGCTCACGGCTGATAGCGGTCATCCCTATTGGTCTGACTTATTGTTTTTGTTCAACTTAGCGGAATCGCTAGAAAAAGCACGTGGCAAGTATGACCCAACCAAGCCACCGCAGGTCGATTACAATTTTTATGTAAACGATGGCCTTGTGCGTATTGAAGGGCGCAAACGTGGCTCGCCGATGGATAAGCTGGTGGCAGAGTTGATGATTGAGGCGAATCAGCAATGGGGCGCGCTGTTGGCGATGCATAGCGTGGCAGGGCTTTACCGTGCGCAGATGGGCGGTAAAGTGTATATGACCACCAAGCCAGAGCCGCACCAAGGCCTAGGCGTAGCGCAATATGCGTGGAGCACGTCACCCTTGCGCCGTGCGGTGGATTTAATTAACCAGCGTCAGATTATCAGCGTAGTGCAAAACACGGCGCCTAGTTACCCTACTAATAGCGATGCGCTCACCAGCCACATGCGTCACTTTGAGTTGACCTACAAGGCGTATAGCGAGTTTCAAATGCGTATGGAGCGCTACTGGTGCTTACAGTATTTGATTCAAGAAGGCTTTTTAGAGAAAAACACGCAAGAGATTCACGCCACCGTTTGGCGCGAGAACTTGGTACGCTTGGACAATCTGCCTTATATGACCAAGGTGTATGGCATGCCTGTGCTTAAAGCTGGATCGCGCATTAGTTTGCAAGTGCAAGAGGTGGATACACTCTTGATGGATTTACGCACTAAGTTTATTCGTGTGTTGGAAGAAGAAGCCATTCAAGAAGTGGTGCTGAGCGATGATGAAGGCGCTGATTTAGATGTGGCGAGTTTTGATGCACCAGTAGAAAATACACCAGCTGAGTTGACAGTGGATGACAGCACGCCAGCTGCTGAAAGCCATGTGGAGGCTGTTTAATGCTGCGCGTGGCAAAACACCTATTACGCGGCTTAAGTCACACCACTGCAGCTGAAGATACGGTAGATGTGAGTGAGATGGATGGCGTACGCGCGTTGCATTTGGGTTCTGCCACCGTGCAAAGTGCCA
>JABFSF010000022.1 GCA_013140755.1 Methylotenera sp.
GTACTTAAGGTATATTGGGCTGGCATCACAAAATACATGCGCCATTTACCCTCAGTTTGTTGCATCGTCACAGGCGCGGTCATGCTGATTTTTTCAGATTGGCTTTTGTCAGGCTTGGCTGCCATAGTCACTGGCGCAGTCATACTAATTTTTTCATTGCCGCCATTGTGCGCTGTGTTATTACCAAAAATATAATCTGCAATACGCCTAAAGCCAGCACTAGAAGCGGTATCCAGCGAGCCCTCTACCAGCGTTTCTGCCAGCACTTTGGGCGCATAACTGCGCAGCTCAAACGCGCCAGATTTTTCCACCAGCGTATATTTCGGTTCTTCAATTGCCATGGCGAGGTTTGCAAATAATAAAATGAGTAATCCACATAATAGTCCCAATCGCATAAAAAACACCTTATAAACAACATCATCATTTGTCTGAAATTAGGCTTAGCAATGACCTGTTCGCAAAATCTATCAGTCACTCAGGATAGTGAATGAATAGTTTGTCGGTCTGTATGCTAGCACACAAACAAACCCAAAATTAAAGACTAAAGTCCACGCATGGCTTTTGAAATACTTCAACGACCATTCAATGTTATACAACTTAAAGGATCATACCATGTCAACTTTATCATCACCTTCGCCTGCACCTGTCACCGCTAGTGGCCTTCATCAACAAGCAGCTACTGACCATGAAATGGCAGCAAAACACCACAAAAGTGCGATGGAATCGCATGACAAAAACAATCTTTCAGATGCAAAAGACAGCGCTAAAAAAGCAATGGATGCATGTAACTCAGCACAGAAAAACTCTGAGTCAGCTTGCGGCTCAACTGCAAAATAGACTTACACTGTAAAAATGCAGTGAATTAACTGCACTAAAGACAAAGCCCGCAGACGCGGGCTTTTTAACTTAATTTATTTTAGATAAGTCGAGCACGATTGGGTGTTTTGACACAGGCTCGACCCTTAGCTGACTTTTCAATAAATATCCATCTGGTTTAAGTATCGGTAGTGTCTCAGTTTGAATGATTTCCGTTCGTGGTGGGTAGTGTCTCAGTTTGAATTATTTCCGTTCGTGGTGAGCTTGTCGAACCACAGCATCACCACAACGACCAAGCTCAGCCCGCAATAACCGCAAGGGTCATCACCACCAATCTAAGTAGCTAAAGCTACAAGATTAGTGCGATAAGCCACTAAAGTGGCAAGTAAAGTGTGAAGGGCGAACGGCAATCTTTTTAGACGTAGTCATTAAATTCAAACTGAGACACTACCTTAAGTATCACTTAAGTTTTAAATCTTATAGTGACGATTAACGGTGCCTAATGGCATTAACCAACAGTTTCTTTAGGAGATAAAATCATGAGTACATATCAAAACTACCTTGATGCTGAATTAGAAATTACGCCATTCGATGCAAATAAATTGTTACGCATCCTATTTACAGCAGTATTCATAACAGCGGTATTTATAGTACCCACGATTGGCGCAATAATATTCCTGTTTTTTTAACATGTTGTATCGTCACACTTTATTTCCTAGTAGTAATCATAGGATGTATTAGCAAAGCGTATTACATCTTTTGAAGAAAATCTATGCGGGTTGAAATTAACTAAAAAACAGATGCTCTGAGAGCCAATATCCATGCGGCTCGCAGGGCATCTGTTTTAAGGTTATTTTTGTGGTGAAATTTAACTTTTTGAAATGGTTTCACAGGGGCAGGGCATATTAGCAAAGCGTTATATGCCGAATGTGAGAGTTTTCATACGGCGCACCGTAGACGGGTATATTCTACGCGAGCTTTTCATTCTAACGCTTCGGGATTTTTAATTGCTCTCTTTTCCTCTGTTAATAGGCGTCGCTCCACTTTTTTAATATCTTCTACTGGTGATAATGACTCTGGTCTAATACCCCTATTTAGTAAAGTATTTCTTACTGCCTCATTATTTGTTACATGTTCGTTTGAAATTGCTGACTCTCGCTTTAAATCTTTATCTTTCACATTGAAAATCGTAATTTCAGTTGCAAAATCTTTTGCTTTTAAAATTATCGTTGGAGCGAAGTCTGCTAAAGGGCGTCCATCTGGGACTTTCCACTGAGATTTCATTGCTTGAGTGTTTTTACCAAACAACGCATGATCACCTTTACTACGGATTATTGCAAAATCATGATCATTTCCAGTTTTCTCGTAAATTAAACTAGATAGTTCTTTTTCTGTAGTAGTAAGTTTTTTACGAGCTGACAATCTTTCTGTTTCTAGTAATCTTTGCTCAATTAACTCAGCTCGCCGCGTTTGCATTGCAAAGTAAGTTTGAGCAAATGCTATTTCCTGCTTTTGTGAGTTGCCATTTTGAGCAATTAAATAACACGCATAGCGACTAAGCATCATGTCATCAATTTCACGTTGGCTACCAGAACCCAAATCAACCATTTTGTTGACGTCAACAAAATGGTCTGAAATGTTAAAGTTAGATACTTCGCAAGCCGTTTTAGCCTTAGAAATTACAGTATTAAAGTTACGCCACTCTGTATAACCCAACAGATGCTGCAAATCACGGGCTAGCCAAAACTCTATACCGTTGTCTGACTGTTGCGCATGCCCCTCAAATGTATCAGTTAAATTATGAATTAATTCAATTTTCATAGGAAATCCATTAAAAAACTTTTAAATAATTTTGCTTTGAACTGTCACATTTCTCTTTTGAAGCTTGTACTGAGACTCTGTCAGTTCTAAAAAACTTTCTGGTGAAACAAGTGCTTGCTCTAATTTTTCATTGTTCCATAGGCTCAAATATAAGGCCGCAGAATATGCTTAGCAATTTATTGATTTTTCTGGGTTAAATTCTATAACGCTAAAACCTGCATAATCTCTTACCAATACAGATAACTCACGATTTTGTTCCAACGCATTTATATAAATCCAGTCATAAAAAAATGTTCTAGGTATCAATGGGAATTTCTGTCCAAAAAACTCAAATCCGACAAGATTCCCAGATTCACTTATGCGTATATGTTTTTTCGAGGCTCTAGAATCCATTCCTATTAAATCTCTTGTTTGGTTACTTTATTTTGGCTAAGCAAAATAAAGTAACTCGCCTAGAGGCGAAAAGGTATGGTGGATTTTATACGGCGGACTGTAGACGAGTCCGCCCTATGAGCTAAATCATTTAACCAACTAGCCCCAATTCTTCGAGTCTTATCGCCATGGCCTCAACCGATACATTAAATTGCTTGGCAAGAGAAATTATGTGACGACTATTAAATTTTTCAGTTGATGCCAATATTCTAGACAACTGTCTGGTCTCTTTAAATCTCTTAATAAATTTACCATAGTCATTAAAACCAAGAGCAAAGGCTGTATTCTCATTAAGAACAAAAATTTCCGTAAGAAAAAGTTTATTAAAGCGCTCTCTCAATAGCTTTTCTGGCATTAGAAATTCAGTTGCAAAAATATCTGCTTCTCTCTCTGTTTCATTGAATGCTAATTTTGCTCCATCTAGTGGTTTGTCACGATGTAATCCGTTTTCTCTATGAAGAAATGCATGACCAAGCTCATGCGCAAAAGTAAAATTTCTTACATCTGGTAGAAACTGAAGAGATACTTGAATTTTCTTATTTCTATTGTCAATTATCCCAGCAACTTCATAGAGAGTTCCATTTTTATATTCTTCACCAAGACTAGGTACTTCAGAACAGTCAAAACCTATCAATCGTGCTGAAATAACAGGATTCAGCATATCAACTAAATTTATAGAATTGTCATCGAATCCAATGTGCTTTCGATTTTTCCAAAGAAATGCATGTAAAAATTTTACTGTTTCTTGAATCTCAACCTTGGAGTAACGAGTTTTCTTCTTCTTACAGATTTCGCTGTATAACGCTTCTGAATTAAGCCAGTGTATGTTAGTAGTCATTTCATGTCCCCTTTATATTAACCACACTTACTCTCACCACAATTCAAACAAGTCAAACATCCATCCATCACAATGCTGGCTTTGGTGTTACATTTTTTGCAGAGGCTTGCGCCTTTGGGAAAGCCTTCATCGTTCATTTCATCACCGCTTTTTGCGTGTTTTTCTAGGTATTCAGCTTTTTTTTCTTCTACCAATTTTTGTTGGTGTTGGTCTAAGCCTGCTTTTTTGAGCATGCCAATTTCTTGCAAGTGCTGTTCTACCACTTCGCCGATTTCTGCTACCAAGCTAGGCACAAATTTGCCGCCCTTTTTAAAGTAGCCGCCGCTTGGTTCAAACACGCTTTTAAGCTCTTCCACCAAAAAGGTGACATCGCCGCCTTTGCGGAACACGGCTGACATCACGCGGGTGAGCGCAACAATCCATTGAAAGTGCTCCATGTTTTTGGAGTTAATAAATACTTCAAACGGGCGCAGGTGTTCTTGCGGTGTGCCTTCGTTCATCACAATGTCGTTAATGGTGATGTAAAGCGCGTGCTCAGTCACAGGCGTTTTAATTTTGTAAGTGTGCCCCACCAGTTTTTCTGGGCGGCCTAGGGGTTCGCCTAGTTGCACAACATTGCTGGCTTCTTGCGCTTTTGCTTCTTCTGCCTTGGCTTTTGCTTTGTCTTCTTCTGAAACAAGGTTGTAGCTTACGATTTTTTTATCAATTTTAATGGTCATGTTGTTCCCTTTTAGTTTCTAGTCGGTAGTCGTTAGACGATAGTTAGCGGAAATGTAGCCGAGCATTACTCACGACTACCCACTATCTACTAATGACTAGAATTTACCGTAATACCCTTCTTTTAACGCATCATAAAGATTCGCCGCTGAGTGAATTTCACCATCGTATTCAATTTCATCGTTGCCTTTGGCTTCAATCTCGGTGCCATCTTCTAGCGTGAATTTGTACGTGGTGTTTTCGAGGTCTTTCTCTGTCACTAATACGCCTTGGAAAGCCTCTGGGTTAAAGCGGAATGTTGTGCAGCCTTTTAAGCCTTTGTCGTAAGCGTAAAGGTAGATGTTTTTAAAGTCTTCAAAGTCGTAATCAGTGGGCACGTTAATGGTTTTTGAAATCGAGCTATCAATCCATTTTTGTGATGCGGCTTGAATATCCACGTGCGCTTTTGCCAAAATGGTGGATGAATCTAAAAAGTAATCTGGCAATTGCTCTTCAGGTTTATCGCTAAATGGCATGGCGTTAGGGTTGATTAACTCACGGTAGGCGAGTAACTCATAGCTAAATACATCGACTTTCTCTTTTGATTTTTTGCCTTCGCGTATCACATTACGTGCGTAATGGTGCGCAAAGCTTGGCTCAATGCCGTTACTTGCGTTATTTGCCAAGCTGAGCGAAATAGTGCCTGTTGGCGCAATAGAGCTGTGGTGTGTAAAGCGCACACCTTTGCTGGCAATTTGGTTGCGTAAACCTTCGGGGAACTGCTGCATATAGCGGCTATATTTGCCGAGCAATACTTTACCTGCAATTTTTTGGCCTACTTTAATGCCATCTGCCGCCATTTCTGGGCGTTTTGCCAGCATATCGGCTGTGACTTCAAATTTTTCATCCATAATCGGCGCGGGGCCTTTTTCTTCAGCCAATTGCACGCCTACATTCCAGCCTTCTTCTGCCATCACGCGGGTGACTTCTTCTGTAAATTTGATGGAATCTTCTTCACCGTATTTCATTTTCATCATGGTGAGGCTTGAGCCTAAACCCAAGTAGCCCATGCCGTGGCGGCGTTTGCGCATAATTTCATCGCGTTGTTGTTGCAGTGGCAAGCCGTTGATTTCCACCACGTTATCTAACATGCGGGTGAAAATGGCCACCACTTCGCGGTATTCTTTCCAATCAAAGTAGGCTTCATCGGTAAATGGTTTTTTCACAAAACGCGTCAGATTAACCGAGCCTAACAAACATGCGCCATAAGGTGGCAAGGGTTGCTCACCGCATGGGTTGGTGGCGCGAATATTCTCGCAGAACCAGTTGTTGTTCATTTCATTCACGCGGTCGATCAAAATAAAGCCTGGCTCAGCAAAATCGTAGGTGCTGCTCATAATCACATCCCACAGCCTGCGCGCTTTAATGGTTTTATACACGCGGCAAGCTACTTTGCCTGCGTCTTTACCATCTAATTTAGTGAGGTATTTACCTTTTACGGGCCACTCACGCCACACGACTTGGGATAAATCGTTGGTATTTAAGCCATCTACAATCGCTTCTTTTTCAGTCACAGGGAAAGCAAGTTTCCACTCGGCATCAGCTTTGACTGCCTCCATAAATTCTTTGGTAATGAGGCAGCTTAAATTAAATTGGCGTAAGCGGCCATTTTCACGTTTGGCTTTAATAAAGTCTGTGACATCGGGGTGGCTAATATCAAAGGTAGCCATTTGCGCACCACGGCGGCCGCCCGCGCTGGATACGGTAAAACACATTTTGTCGTAAATATCCATGAAAGAAAGCGGGCCGCTGGTATAAGCGCCAGCGCCTGCCACAAATGCGCCTTTTGGGCGGAGTGTAGAAAACTCATAACCAATGCCGCAACCTGCTTTTAGCGTTAAGCCTGCTTCATGCACTTTACCTAAAATGTCATCCATGCTGTCAGACACCACGCCTGAAACCGTGCAGTTGATGGTAGAAGTAGCAGGTTTGTGCTCAAGTGCGCCTGCGTTAGAGGTAATGCGCCCAGCTGGAATAGCCCCGCGGCGCAATGCCCATAAGAATTTTTCATGCCATTCAGCACGCTTTTCATCGGTAGTCTCAACATCGGCCAAAGCGCGGGCTACACGTGCATAAGAAGCATCGATATCAGCATCAACATGCTCACCTGTTTTGGTTTTTAAGCGATATTTTTTATCCCAAATATCCAATGAAACAGGTTGAACTGGAATTTCTTTTTCAACCGCTGTGTTGGTATTTTTAGCAGTATCAACAACTTTTAACATGAATCACCCCTGAATGAATAAAGACTCCCGCCTTAAAAAGACGGCTTAACTTAACAGTAATTTAGCGGATGACATTAAGTTTTGCCAAACCACAATATATTGTATTTTTTTAGTAATTTAATCACTAAGTAGTGGTAGGTCAAGTTATTTTTTTATCTTTTTTTAAGCAATAAATGTGATTTTTAACTTGCAAAATTTAAACTCAAGACAGGCATTGGCTTGCAGACAAATTGCGTTTAAAAACTAACATTCAGCAATTAAAAAAATATGCGAAAATAACACTATGTCACGTTGTGTTTATACCCTGTTGCTTTTTTTGTTGCTGCCGCTTACACCTTTTAAGTTATGGTGGCGCAGTCGTAAGCAACCAGAATACTTGCAACACTGGCAAGAGCGTTATGGGTTTTATAAACTCAGCATTCAAAAGCCTGTTATTTGGTTACATTGCGTGTCAGTGGGCGAAACCCGCGCTGCCGAACCTTTAGTTAAAGCCTTGTTACAAGCTTATCCAAAGCATCAAATTTTACTCACGCACACAACCCCTACAGGCCGCGCTACGAGTGAACAGCTATTTGGTAATCGCATCATGCGCGCTTATTTACCCTATGACTTACCTTTTGCAATCAACAAATTTATTGCGCATTTTAAGCCTGTAGTTGGCGTGCTCATGGAAACCGAGCTTTGGTTTAATTTAATAGCGCAATGCAAAGTGCAAAATATTCCACTGCTATTAGCCAATGCAAGGCTGTCTGAAAAATCTGCGCATGGCTATGCTAAATTAGGGCAGTTGACGCGTGAAGGACTGCAAAGTTTAGTGGCTGTTGCCGCACAAACCCAACAAGATGCGCTACGTTTGCAACAATTAGGTGCGCAAGCTGTACAAGTCGTTGGCAATATTAAATTTGAGGTAACACCGCCTGCTGATGCCGCCATGCAAGGGCAACAGTTGCGCAAGTTATTGGGTGAGCATCGTCCGATTTTTCTTGCTGCCAGCACGCGCGAGGGTGAGGAAGCGATTATTTTAGATGCAGTAAGCCATGTGCAAATTCCGCATTTACTCACCATCATTGTGCCGCGTCATCCACAGCGATTTAACGAAGTAGAAGCTTTGCTTGCGCAACGCGGCTTGCCTTATCAGAAACGTTCTTTATTAAAAGAAAATGTAAATACCGAAACCCAATTTGTGCTGGGTGACAGCATGGGTGAGCTTTTCATTTATTATGCTAGCGCAGATATTTGCTTGGTTGGCGGCAGCTTATTAGCTTTTGGTGGGCAAAATTTAATTGAGCCTATGCACATGGCGAAACCTGTTTTAATCGGTGCGCATACTTATAATTTTAAAGAGGCTTCAGAATTAGCCGTGGCACAAGGTGCTGCTTGGCGAGTCAGCAATGCACAAACTTTAGCGCAAGCCATTCAAACATTAGCTGATGCACCACTACAACAAGCGCAAATGGGTGCTGCGGGGGCGGCTTTGTGCAAAGCCTCGCAAGGCGCAACTCAGGCGATTATGCGCTTGATTAACCAACAAATTGAGCCAACTTAGTGAACTGAGAGCTCTGTCACATATAAAATTTCGCAAGCCCCTGCACCCGTATCTTCACGGCTCAGTGAACTGCGCCAATGCCAACCGTCAGCTCGCTTTACCTCAACCAACAATCCTTTAAGCCTAACTAGCTGACCTGCACGCACATCCTCTAACTGATTTTCAACCAAACGATTGGCTGGAATAATATGCGTATTGGCAGCATGTGTTTCTATGTTACGTTGTGCAATCGGAAATTTCTCAACACGCCAAAAGAAAAAGCGATTACCCTGCGAGATGTCGATTTGACTAAGTATCGCTTCATCGGACATCGGACCCCAACCTAGGGCCAAATCCGTTGGTGACAACTCAGCTTCAGTACCAAAAGCATAATCCTCCCTTGAAAGTACGCGCGCCTGAACAGCGTAGTTGGCAAGTGGCGTAAGCGTAAATCCCTTAAGTTGAATATCACTTACATTAGTATTAGTTTGCAAAGGCTCTTGGGGGGCAATTTCACCCGCACCATGCATCACCGCCCGATGACTATAATGATGAAACGCACCGTAAGCGACTAATCCAACAAATATCAGCACTTTCCAGTTCATTTTTAATGACTAGCGAATCAATTTAGCAATCACCTTAAACGCATCACCCTCTGCCTTGCCTAACCATTCAAACACAATAGATTCGGTGTTGGTAATGATGCAACCTGCATCGCGCATTCTGGCAACTGCATTGGCTTTATTTGCAGGATGGCGTGAAATCACAGCATCTTCAACAATAAAAACTTGCTTGCCCATTTGAATCAAATCACAAGCAGTTTGTAAGATACAAATATGCGCTTCCATGCCTGCTAGTATGATTTGGGGATGATCGTGCGTAAGTTGGCGGTTAAATTTTGGCGCACTCAAGCATGAGAATGTCGTTTTTTCAATAGGCTTAATGCTTGGAATTAAGCTTGATAAGCTAGTAATGGTGTGCCCTAAACCTTTGGGATATTGCTCTGTTACCAACACAGGCACATTTAAAAGTGCTGCGGCTTGTAACAAAATGCCGCAGTTTTTATTCAGGCTTATCATCGCCTCCGCTGACATTGCCGTGACTAATTTCTCTTGCACATCAATCAGTGCTAACTGACTGGTATTGATCTGTGCTTTTAGCAGTGTCATGCTCATCTTATGGCAAACTAGAAGTGAGCACTAACTGTTGGTTGATATCTGCCAAATCAACTTCCGCCACAATACCCGTAGCAGCTTTAAGTTTAATGATATTCACCAAGTAATTGTAACGTGCTTGTAATAAATCGCGCTTTGCACTGTAAAGCTGTTGTTGTGCATTCAGCACATCAACACTGGTTCTTACACCAACTTCATACCCCAATTTGGTTGAATCTACTTGGCTTTGGCTTGAAATGAGTGCTTGCTCGTAAGCGGTTACTTGGGCAATGCTAGTATTTAAATTCAAGTAAGCGCGCTGTGTTTCTAATTCAGCCTTACGACGTGCAGCTTCTAAATCATCCAGTGCTTTTTGTTTATTCAGTGAGGCTTGCCGCACACGTGAACTAATCGCGCCTCCTTGATACAAAGGCATTTGCAGTTGCAAGCCTATTGTGCCTGTTGTGAGGTCACTCCCAAAACCATTAGCACTACCATTCGCATAGTTTTGACTATAACTAGCTACCGCATCTAGTGTTGGCATGTGCCCTGATTGCGCACGGGCAATATCAAGCTCCGAGTATTTCACGGTATCTTGTTCAATTTGTATGCTGAGGTTATTTTGCGCAGCAACTTCTAGCCATTTATCCATGGGTTGATCAAGCTGATTAGTTTTAATATCGGCTTTTACTGTGGCGAGTTTTTGCGGAATTTCTCCTGTAATCGCTTGCACTGCACGCAAGGCAATTTGGTAGTCATTTTTAGTGGTAATTTCTTGCGCAAGAGCCAAGTCGTATCGTGCTTGCGCTTCATTAACATCGGTAATGGTTGCTGTGCCAACTTCAAAGTTGGCTTTTGCTTGGTTTAATTGGCTTAAAATGGCGGCTTTTTGGGCAATGATTAAATCAATTCTATCTTGCGCAATTAGCACATCAAAATATGCTTGAGTACTACGCAACATAAGCTCTTGATGCGCTTGCGCTAATTGCTTATCTGACTGGCTTACTTGTACTTTGGTTTGATCCATTTGTACTAAATTTTGCTTACGAAAAATGGGTTGCCTGACATCAAAGCCATAGTTATACCCTTCATAATTAGATTTCCCCTCGAATCTAAATGGGTTGGTGGCAACATTGACAAAGCGAATATCAGATTGCGTTGCATTAGTGCCCGCCGTAAAATTTACCACAGGGCGATACAAGGCTTTACCCTGTTCAATAATCTCTTGTGCAGCTTGGTTAGCACTTATTGCAGAAGCTAATGTTGGGTCGTGCGCTAAAGCTTGACGATAAATATCAAGCAAAGACTGTTGCTGCTCTGCCAATACCAATGGCGTAAAAAGGGATGCTGAAGACGCACATAAAACGGCAATAATGAGGGATTTTAGTTTCATCAGGTTAAAACTCAAATTGAGAAGGTTGTGGTGCATTTTCTAATACGGGCAAACAGGTTTCAAAAATCGTTTCATGGCGAAACGCATTTTCTGCAACACGCAATGTAAGTGTGGCTTGCATAATCGGATAACTCCCCAGCACAGCAAATAATCGCCCGCCCACATTGAGCGTTTGTTCTACATCACTTGGGCGCAAAGGTAGCGACCCTGTAAAAATAATTACATCGTAAGGTGTTGCACTCGCAAAACCATGAACCCCATCGCTAACGTATAAGGTTACATTGTGAATATGCTCTGCTTGCAAGCGATACTGGGCGTTATTAGATAATTCAGGATAAATTTCAATGGCATGAACATGTTGCGCTAATTTTGCTAACAATGCCACCAAATAACCGCTCCCTGTGCCAACCACCAATACTTTGTCGGTTTTTTTAACACTCACCGCCTGTAAAATACGCCCCTCAAGCTTGGGTGATAGCATGGTTTGCCCCTCACCGATGGGCAACTCAATGTCAGCAAACGCTAAGCCCTGTTGCGATTCGGCCACAAAATGCTCACGTGGCACTTGGTCTAGCAAGGCCAGCACTACGGGGTCTAACACCTCCCAAGTGCGAATTTGTTGTTCTATCATGTTAAAACGTGCGGTTTCGCGCGGGCTGTTTTGTGTCATATCAACTAAACCTTATATTTTTCTATATAGCAATTATAACTTAACTATGCAAGATGCTAAAAAAGCAATTGTTCACGAAAAGGTACAATCAAAACATAAGTATTACGCAATTTAAACCTATATTCTCCGTGTCTTGCGTATCGTTTGTGGGCAAAGTGTTAAGTTCTTGTAGGCACTTTCACTTTAAACCAAGCCGCATAAAGAGCGGGTAAAAAGAGTACCGTTAAAATCGTAGCTACGGCCAAGCCGCCCATGATAGCGACTGCCATGGGACCAAAAAACACACTGCGTGTCAGTGGTATCATGGCTAAAATTGCAGCTGCGGCAGTCAGTACAATGGGTCTAAAACGGCGAATGGTGGACTCCACTACAGCTTGCCAATCAGGGATTCCAGCAGCTTTATCTTGATCAATTTGATCAACCAAAATGACTGAGTTACGCATAATCATGCCGCTCAAGGCAATGGTGCCCAGCATCGCCACAAAGCCAAATGGCTTATCAAACGCCAGCAATGCAATTGTGACTCCAATTAAACCTAAAGGTGCGGTCAGTAGCACTAAAAACACCCGTGAAAAACTGCGTAATTGTAATATCAATAAAGTAACTACCACCACTAAAAACAATGGCACTCCCTTTGCTACCGATGCCCCGCCTTTGGCTGACTCTTCAACTGCACCACCCGTTTCTATGGTAATGCCTAGCGGTAAACTCGCTTTTATTTCAGTCAATTGCGCTTCAATTTGTGCTGATACCACAGGTGCTTGCATATTGCCACGCAGGTTTGCGCGTACTTGCAATGACGGCACACGATTACGCCGCCAAATCACGCCTTCTTCAAAACCTGAGCTAATGGTTGCAATCTGAGAAAGCGGTACACTCGTACCGTTTTGGGTGTTAATCATCAAGTTTGGTAATCGAGATAGTTTTGTTCGTTCAATTTCTGCACCACGTGCCACTAAATCAATGCGCTCAATGCCTTCTCTAAATTCGGTGATATATAACTCACTCATCGCGCCATTGAGCATATTAGCAATGTCCACCGAACTCACGCCCAGTAAGCGTGCTTTTGATTGGTCTATGCTAATTTTCATGACTTTGCTTGGCTCTTCCCAGCCTAATTGCACATTGGCTAAATGAGGATTTGCCAACATAATGGCTTCAATTTTGCGGGCAACTTCACGTATTTTTGGTATATCACTTCCATCTACACGAAACAACACAGGAAAACCCACGGGCGGTCCATTTTCAAGTCGATTCACCGAAGCGCGTAAATTAGGAAAATCGTTTTCAAATAATTGAATTAAATCATTACGCAATGCTTCACGGGTGGCTAAGTCTTTATTTAATATCACAAATTGTGCAAAACCACGGTGCGGCAACTTAATGTCAGTGGGCAAATAATAGCGCGGGCTACCCGTGCCAATATACGCCACCACATTATCAATACCACTGCTTGCTGTAGTGGGGTGCGCTTTGCGCCAGTTTTGCAGCCAATCTTCCAACTTTTTCACTTCGGCATTGGTAGCTTGGTAACTCGCACCTTCAGTGAGGCGTAAATCCACCACAATATCCAGGCGTGTAGAATCAGGGAAAAACTGTTGCTGCACTTTACCAAAACCAATCACCGACAATACAAACATGGCTAAAGTGATTGCAATCACAGTTTTGCGATACCGCACGCAAGCGGTGACTAATTTTCGGAATATCCGATAAAACGCAGTATTGTAGATGTCGTGATGATGACCTGCTTCATCATGGTTTTCTTTGAGTCTTAGCTTAGCTCTCAGCCAAACTATTAGGCGATAAGGTTTGGGCTTGTGCGCATAATCTGGCAGTAAGTGATAACCCAAATATGGCACAAATATCACTGCGGCAAACCATGAAATCACCAATGCAATGGTGGTTACCTGAAAAATTGAGCGCGTGTATTCGCCCGTGCTGGATACCGCCGTGGCAATGGGCAAAAAGCCAGCCACGGTTACCAACGTGCCTGTCAACATCGGCATAGCAGTGGAAGTATAAGCAAAGGAGGCCGCTTTAGCTCTATCCCAACCCTGCTCCATTTTGGATGACATCATTTCTACAGCAATAATCGCATCATCTACCAATAAGCCTAATGCTAAAATTAACGCGCCTAATGAAATTTTGTGCAAACCAATATCAAGTAGATTCATGCCCCAAAAAGTAGCCGCCAGTACCACAGGAATAGCCACAGCCACCACCACGCCAGTGCGCAAACCGAGTGAAAGCAAGCTCACACCAAGTACAATCACCAGTGCTTCAATGAGCGATTTCACAAAGTCATTCACTGAACTCGCCACTAGCTTAGGCTGTGAGGTTACCGTATTTAAGCTTAAGCCTACTGGTAATTGTTGCTGAATTTTAGCCAGCTTAGTTTCTAAATTTTCACCTAACGCAATCACATCACCACCTGTGCGCATACTCACGCCCAGCAATATCGTTTCTTTTCCCTCATAACGCACGGTGTCGCGCGGCGGATCTTCATAGCCACGGTAAACACGGGCAACATCACTTAGACGAAAATCTTGATTATTGGCTCGCAAGCGAATATCACGTAAGTCATCTAGCGTGTTGTATCGTCCAGAAACATCAATGCGAATGCGCTCTTGCGCGGCATCATACGTGCCCCCACGCACAATCGCATTTTGCGTTTGCAAAATATTGATGAGCGTTGTGGTGTTAATGCCTAAAGTAGAAAGCTTGGCATTAGAAATCTCTAAAAAAATCTTTTGTTTACGCTCACCAAAAAACTCTACTTTCGCCACATCTGGCGTTTTAAGTAGCTCAGCACGAATACTTTCAGCTTGCTTTTTAAGGGCAAAATTATCAAAACCATCACCCGTGAGCGCATACATACTGCCATAAACATCACTAAACTCATCGTTAAAGGTTAGACTTTCTAGTTGCTGTGGCAAAGTATGACGAATATCCCCTACTTTTTTACGCACTTGATACCAAATACCATCAATTTTATCTGAGTATGTATCATCTTTTACCACTACAAAGATTAACGATTCTTCAGGACGAGAATAGCTGCTGGTGTAATATAAATTAGGGATTTCCTGTAGTTTTTTTTCAATTTTATCGGTGACTTGTTGCTCAACTTCAACCGCACTCGCCCCAGGCCAAGTACTGCGCACTAACATCACTTTAAAAGTAAACGGCGGATCTTCAGATTGCCCAAGTTTGCTATAGGCTAAAGCCCCCGCAAGGGTGAGCATGAGCATGAGATACAACACCAAGACTTGGTTGTTTAATGCCCACTCTGATAGATTAAACCGTGATTTATTAGTGCTAGTACTCATGGTGCAGCCTCAACTTGTGGACGCACTTTTTGCCCTTTCAACAGCGTGTGAACGCCTGCAACCGCAATCGTTTCACCCACTTGCAAACCTTGGCTAATCACCACCCCAGCTTCGGTATATTGCCCTGCAACCACTTCTCTCGGGTTGGCAATGCCTTCTTTGCTAATGACCCATACGCTGGTTTTGCCTGTAACTTGCGTTAAAGCCTGTGTTGGCACAATGATCTCATCACTCACATTTTTGCCAAAACTCACGCCCGCTGTCATGCCAAGCTTAAAGTTGTCATCAGCATCTAGCACGGTGATACGCACATCAAACGCACGAGTAGCTGAATTAGCCGCTGGCGCAATTTCACGCACTTTACCTGTGTAAGTTTTGGTACGATCCGCCCATAGCTTGATGCTAACGGCATCATTGACTTTTAAATTCGCCATGCGCGATTCAGGCGCGGCTACCAACACCTCGATTTGCTGCATATCTACAATTTGAGCAATCATTTGACCTGCCGCAACCACTTGCCCAGGTTCAGCT
This sequence comes from Methylotenera sp., assembly GCA_013140755.1. Taxonomy (GTDB): domain Bacteria; phylum Pseudomonadota; class Gammaproteobacteria; order Burkholderiales; family Methylophilaceae; genus Methylotenera. The sequence goes on from JABFSF010000022.1 coordinate 15,488, forward strand.
TGAATGTGATTGATTGCGCCATCACGATCTGCCACTAATGCGGTATAATGCGATTGATTACTTGCTGTTGCCGCTTGTGCTTTAGCTTGATTCAGCCTTGCTTCTGTGGTTTTAAGCTGCGCTTCATATTGATCAAGTGAAGATTGCGAAATAAACTTTTTATCCACCAATAAACGTTGGCGCGCCACTTCAGATTGTGCCAATGCAACATTGGCTTCTGCCGCACGCACATCTGCCACCGCAGCGGTAACGTTTAAATGCGTATCGCTGGCATCTAAACGGGCAATGACTTGCCCCTTTTTAACAATACTCCCCACCTCTACTTTACGCTCAATAATTTTGCCGCCTATTCTAAATGCAAGATTCGTTTCATAGCGTGATTTCACCTCGCCCACCAGCACCATACTGTTATTGGCATTAGATGTACTCACAATATGCACCAAGGCTGGACGAGGTGGCGGCAATGGTTCAACAGGTTTTTCGCAAGCTATTAACAACCCACTCAGTAGCAAAATACTTAATTTTTTCATATTGATATTCGTTTCTTTATCTTTTTAACGCACCTATTTGATTGGCATCTTTTAACAACCCACGAATCAGTACCGCTTGCATCAGCTGTAACCGCTCCGAAAGCAGACTCCAATTGACCCATTTATCTTCAGCCATGCTGATTTGCAGTGAGCATACCCCGTGGATACCTGCCCAAATGGTTTGCGCAATTAAATCTACATGATCTAACTCAGATCTAAATCGCCCCGCAATATAAACATCATTCACGACCGTTTTGAGTTGAAAATACGCATCTTGCTCGGCATTATTTTGTTGTACATTAGACTTATCAGGGTCACACGGGATGCGATCTGCCATAAACATGAGGCGATAATGATTGGGATAAGCGAGTGCAAATTCCGCATATCCTTGACCCAGTGCCTGCAAACGCTCAACAGGATCTTGCATTTGCAAAATGCGCCTTAAGCTACTGGCAAGTGCCAACATATCCGTATCTAATATGGCACGCAAAACCGCCTCTTTATCTGCAAAATGGTGATAAATGCTAGTGGCAGAATAGTCAATGCGCTTAGCAATTTCACGCATAGTGACTGCTTCAATCCCTTTTGTCACAAACAATGTACGCGCCGCATCAATAATGAGCGTGCGTAGCTGCTGGCGTTCAGCTTCAGTTTTTGGTTTTGGCGGCATATGTATTCAGTTTCTGTTTGTTTGGCTTATTTAGGCTGGCTTAAAAACCATCCAATAAAGATTAACTAATGGCAACAAGGTTGCAATCACACCAAAAAAAATCCATCGATTGTTGAGTTCCCAGTAACGCCTTGGAATCACACCAGTGACGACAAATTCTTTTGCCATTTTGGCTTGCTTAATTTGTGCTGGAATTAAAACTAGCACCCAAATAATGCCTGATAACGTAAACATCAACATGCCTTGCGATAGCCATTTTGCTGAATAATCCATTTGATGCAAACCCACATTCGCCAATCCTGCAACTAACAGCATCAACGCCCCACCTGTGGTAAAAATAAAGTCCGTTACCGTCACTTGGCGTTGCGCAAAAGCAATAATCTGCGGATTTTTCGTTCTGTCTGCCATCAGTTTCCACCAGCCAGTGACAATAATATTGCCCAAAAACAAAACAACACCGAGCAGGTGAATCACTTTAAGCCATAAGTATGTGCTACTCATTTTCTCGCTCCCAAATTTGCGTTCTACCAAACAAACTTATACCTACAAATCCACGCACTTCTAGTTTCTTGCCCGCATCTATTGGTTTGAGCTTTACTCGATAAGTATTGCCCGAAAAAGGGTCTAATATTTCCGAACCTTCATAACTTTCACCTTTGGCCTTTACGTTTTTAATTACTGTCATGCCAATCAATTTTTGACCTTTTCTTTCGTCTTTACAAACTTCACAGCGGTCATCAACGTTATCAGTAGGCAAGCCTTTTTCTATCACACCAGTGTAAACGTCTTGGTTTTCACTTATTCTGATAAAGCCTGTGGCTTTACCTTTGTCATCAAAAGTTCTCCATAAACCTGTTGGTGTTTCGTTTGCAAAAACTGGGAGAATCAAACACATAATACCTAAAAATGCTAATAACCTTCTCATCATAAGCTCCTAAATTTTCTAGTTAAATCAACCTTCTATCGGTGTAGCGGCAGCTTCAGCCACGCCAAATTTATGTACGACATCATCTAACAAAGCACCAAAACCATGCGTATCATCAATGGTGATAATATTGACTGCTTTTCCCCATTTTAATGTCATCATTTGTAGGGCAATATTTTTATAAATCTCGCCATCTGGCCGCTGCCACGAAACATCAAGCTTTACGGCTACTTTTGTGTTCCAAGGCCAGCCATTGACCAGCACCTCGGTAGGCTTAAACTGAAATTGTGGCAAAATGCGCAAAAATCGTTCAAACCACGTTGAAATTAGCGCACGATGACTTCTGCGCCCGCCTAAAGCATGCTTGCCTACAAAATAATATTGGCAGTTTTCTGCCATTAAATCTGTGGCAGCATGATAGTTGCCAGCACTTAGTTCTTTAAAGCTATTTTTAACCAGTTTTTTTACTATCGTGTGATACATCAAAGCACTCCTTTTTTATATTTTCTTAGTTTAATTTAGCGCATTTTATCCCCGAGAGAAAACCATGCCTCTGCAAGCCCCATAAAAACTGGCTTGCAGAGCACCTCAAAATAAGATGACTTAAAATATGCGTTTTAAACTCACTTTTTTATGCCATTTCTTTAAAGGTTTTGGCATGCATTTATTGTTACCGTTGTTATATTAACGTCGTTAAATTAACAGTGTCAAGTAAATTTTATGGTTTGATGGTTTGATGGTTTGATGGTTTGATGGTTTGATGGTTT
>JABFSF010000127.1 GCA_013140755.1 Methylotenera sp.
TGCAATGGCAATAAAAGCGGTAACCGCCATACTCCATAATATGTGATTTTTAAGTACGCGTTTGCCAATGCGATACGCTGCAAATAGCACAATGGCAACCACCGCAGACTTAACGCCATATAATATGGCGGCTATTTGCGGTAAATCACCCAAGCGCATATATGCCCAGCTTAAGATAATTAAAATGAGAAACGATGGCAGCACAAAGAGACCGCCCGCCATCAACCCGCCCAGCCTTTTGTGCATTAGCCAGCCAATATAAGTGGCTAATTGTTGTGCTTCAGGGCCGGGTAATACCATACAATAATTGAGTGCGTGCAAAAAACGCTTTTCAGAAATCCAGCGTTTATTTTCTACCAATTCTTGGTGCATCATGGCGATTTGCCCCGCAGGGCCACCAAAGCTTATAAAGCCGAGCTTAAGCCAATACCAAAAGGCTTCGCGTAGCGTGGGAGCGGGTGGGGGTGTTGAGTTTGTGTGAGTAGCCATTTGAGAAGGGCATTTTTAATGCACACCAAGTTGAATCATATCTTCATCGCTCAACCATCGCCACTCGCCAATTTCCAAATTATCAGGCAGTTTTAGCTCGCCAATTTGAATGCGCTTGAGTGCTTCTACACGGTTACTAATGGCGGCCACCATGCGTTTAACTTGGTGATATTTTCCCTCGGCCAGAGTCATGTGAATGATGCGTTCGCCGATTTGTGTTACGTTTAACGCGGCAATGGTTTCATCTTCATCAATCAATTTAACCCCGCTGAGAAGCGCATGGATATTGGTTTGCAGGATGGGGTGTTTGCAGGTCACTTCATACACTTTAGGCACTTTATGTTTGGGTGAGCTCATACGGTGGATAAATTGCCCATCGTCAGAAATTAAAATTAGCCCTGTAGTGTCTTCATCTAATCTGCCGATGCATTGAACACCGCGTTCAACCAGTGGGTGTGGCAGTAAACTATAAATGGTGGGGTGGTGTTGGGTTTTGTGCGAGCATTCATAATTGCTCGGTTTGTGCATCATTAAATAAGATTTTTCGCGGTACTCCCAAGTTTGACCTTTGACGGTGAACTTTAAGTTTTCTAACTCAAACTCTGTACTTGGATCATCGCATATCAGCCCATTGACGGTGATTTCTTCGTTAATAATCATAATGCGGCAAAGTTTGCGTGAGCCAAAGCCTTGCTTACTTAATATGCGTTCTAAATCTAATTTTTTAGCCATGCGCATATTATAGCGTTTTATCAAGAGAGGAGAAATTTACAAGCTGAATGTAGCACGCAGAGCACCTTGAGGTATTGCGCCTAGGCGTGATAAATCACGCCTCTACAAGCATGGTAATTTAGTCGTCTTTTGCAATGAGGTTATACACGATTGCACCAATAACAGCCCCAGCAATAGGTGCTACCCAAAATAACCAAAGTTGGTCAAGTGCAATACCACCTTCAAGCAAGGCTGGACCTGTGCTGCGAGCTGGATTTACAGAGGTATTGGTGACTGGAATGCTAATCATGTGAATTAAAGTGAGCATTAAGCCAATTGCAAGAGGTGCTAAACCAGCAGGTGCGCGTTTATCGGTGGAGCCCATAATCACAAATAAAAACATGGCAGTCATCACAACTTCAGTGACCAAAGCCGCCATCATGTTATAGCCGTGGGGCGAATGTGCACCAAAACCGTTGCTTGCTAAGCCACCAGCAAAGCCTTCTGCACCGCTAGCAATCATTTTAATGACGACAGTCGCTAAAATTGCACCTAATACTTGCGCAATAATGTAATGAGGTAACTCTTTTGCATCAAAGCGACCACCAGCCACCAAGCCGATAGATACTGCAGGATTTAAATGGCAACCTGAAATATGCCCAATCGCATAAGCCATGGTGACTACAGTTAAACCAAATGCAAATGAAACGCCTAAATAACCCAAACCCAACTCTGGAATGCCAGCGGCTAATACTGCGCTACCACATCCACCCAACACCAGCCAAAAAGTACCTACTAACTCTGCTAACGAACGTTTTGTTAATGACATTATGATTCCCTCAACTTAAAGTGAATGTTATTTTTACTACAGTGCCAATTTACTGCAAACCATAAACGCATACAATCTAGATTGAGTTAAACTAAAGCCTTATTTTGTAAACAATAGTTATGTTTTAGAAAAGTAGAAAAGCCTAAATGAGTTTTAAGCATATTACATCACGCGACAACCCGATTTTTAAATATTACAAAAAACTCGCAGAAAATCCGCGTGAGCGGCGTGCTGAAGGCAAAACATTACTCGATGGCGTGCATTTGATTGAATCGTATTGCGCAACTTTTGGCGAGCCTGAAGTGTTGATCATTCCTGAGGGGAAAAGTAGTGTAGAGGCGACCAGTTTGATTCAATCACTTGAGCATATTTCAACCGTGATGTTACCCACACTGATGTTTGCAGAAACTACACCTGTGGCAAGTAGTACGGGGGTTTTAGCTTTAGTGAATATCCCACAACTGGAAGTAGCATCTAACCCCAACTTTGTGTTGATGTTAGAAGAAATACAAGACCCAGGTAATTTAGGTAGCATGTTACGCACTGCGGCGGCGGCTGGGGTAGAAGTGGTTTATTTAAGCACAGGATGCACTGATGCATGGTCACCCAAAGCCTTGCGAGGCGGGCAGGGCGCACAGTTTATATTACCCATTGTTGAACGTGCTGATTTAATTGCAACCCTACAAAACTTTAAAGGCAACAGCTATGCTACTGCCATGCAAGGTGAATCTTTGTATCAACAAAACTTAACACTACCAACTGCGTTTGTGATGGGCAACGAGGGCGTGGGATTACGCAAACAAACGATGGCGGCTGCTAGCAAGTTGATTAGCATTCCTATGCAAAAAGGTTCAGTAGAATCGCTCAATGCTGCGGCTGCAACAGCGGTGTGTTTATTTGAGCGTACAAGGCAAATAACTGTGTTTGGTTAATGGGCTACCTAATGTGCGACAGCACTTGCCGTGATAATTGTTTCTGTAGTGAGTAGTTGTGTGGCATCTACGGCATCAAATGCATAAGCAGTATTACAAAAATCGCAGTGAACTTCTATTTTTCCAAGCTCGGCTAGAATGCTGTGGATTTCTTCTGCGCCTAACATGCGTAACATATTGCCAACATTCTGACGTGAGCAACTGCATTTAAAACGTGCGGTTTGGGCCTCAAACACTCTGACGTTTTCTTCATGAAACAAACGGTAGAGTAGCGATTCTGCATCAAGGTCAAGCAGTTCGTTTTCGGTCACAGTATCTGCAAGATGGCAAATTCGATTCCATGCGTCTGCATCTTGCTCAAGCTGTTCGGGTAACTTTTGTAACAACATGCCAGCGGCGCGTGTTGAGTTGTTTGATAACCAAATACGCGTTTCAATTTGCTCAGAGCGTTGCATGTAATTTTGCAAAATTTCAGCAATGGATTGACCTTCAATCGGCACAATGCCCTGATAAGTTTGTTTGCCATCTTTAGGGTCTAGCGTAATCACAAATTGCCCAAGTGCTAGTAACTCTATAAAACTTTCATCTGCAATCTCCCCACTCCACTTGGCTGTGGCACGCATCTCTAGCTGCGCAGTGCACTCAACCACCAACAACTTAAGCTTGCCGCGCCCTTGAATTTGTAGCACGAGTGACCCCTGCATTTTCAGCGTGGCGGCTAATAATGCACTTGCGACCATTAACTGACTTAAGGCATTTCTTAACACCAGTGGGTATGCATGGTGCGCAAGTGCTTCCTGAATAGTGCTTTCAAGCTGAATATGGTTTCCGCGTACGGCAGAATTTTCAAAAATAAAACGTTTCAGTTGGTCTGTGTGCGTAAAAGTAGTCATAGCGCAAGATTTTAACCTAGATTCTCCGTTCGTTGGCACTCTCAATGCTGGAGTTAGGCTAGCAGATGATTTTACGTGGGGGTTGATTTTAACAATTGTGGATAAAAGTTTATAATACGCCGCACTAAAAGGTATGCCCTCGTAGCTCAGTGGATAGAGCATCCCCCTCCTAAGGGGAGGGTCACACGTTCGATTCGTGTCGGGGGCACCACAAAAATATCAATTTCTTAAATAAAAATCAATAAGTTATATAAAAATACTTGTTTTTTATTTCTTTCAATTTCTCTTCATTTCTTCACATTTCTACACAGTGAGTGTGTTGAATTTGTGTTGAATATCTAAAAATGTTCAGCGTCCTATCAAGACATTAAATGTATATAAAATAATAAGTTAGGATAAAAAATAATTGTTGATATTTGAAAAGATATGTGTAGAATATAAACAAACGTGGAAAGCCAATTCCGGTACCGCAATTTTAAGGAGAAAAAATATGAAACTTTTCAACCTGACTTCCTAGCCGTTTCTATCTAGGGGTGAACGCAGAAAACGGAAAAAATTGTACGCTAAGACTTTTCTGCATTGCGTAACGGTCTAAATTCCCCATCCTCTACTTTGCGATTTTGCCGCCAAACATAATCACCCGTCAAATTGATGT
>JABFSF010000027.1 GCA_013140755.1 Methylotenera sp.
GCGTCTATCGCAATCAGATTACCGCCAAACCAGATTAGAGCCCGTAAAATTTGTACCTTTACTCGGCGGTACAAGTTAATTATGTGTTACTTACGCCGCTTATTTGCAATAATACTTTTGCTAGGCTTGGTTGCTTGTAGTACCACACCTGCCCCCGTAATTGACCGCTTACCACAAAGCAATAAACCCGCAACACCCACGAGCAAACCAAGTAGCGCAAAGCCCACAAGCAAAGTATCAAAACCCACTGGCGATTGGCGTCCTGATACTTACACGATTAAAAAGGGTGATACTTTATTTAGCATTGGACTTGAACACGGCTATGACTACAAAGAAATTGCACAAGTCAACGAGATTAGTGCGCCCTACACGATTAAAATTGGGCAAGTGCTAAAGTTTAGCCCTCTTAAAGACAAAACAGCCTCGGAGAGCAAGCCCGCACCTCAAGAAAAGGCTAACGGCGTGTTGACTTACCCAATAAAGACAGACGCCCCATCAGAAACAGCCACGCCAGTAGTCGCTACGATTACAGAACCTAAGTTAATACGTGAACCTTATAGTGATGAAGCTTTTAATAAGCCATTATCATCAGCCAAACCAGCCTCTGATAAAACCAGCGGTTTAAGCAAACCTGCAAACAAGCCGATAAGCGACAAACCTAGCGCAGAAAAACCTAATACCGAAACCAAAACACCCGAAGCCAAACCAGAAACAAAACCTGAGGTCAAACCAAGTATTGAACCTACAGATGGCCTAGATTGGGTGTGGCCCACTAAGGGCAAAATCATTGCCAATTTTAACGAAGCTGGCAACAAAGGTATTGATATTGCAGGTAACATGGGGCAGAGCATTCAAGCCTCTGCAGCAGGAAAAGTGATTTACAGCGGCTCAGATCTTCGCGGTTATGGTAAGCTGGTTATCATTAAACATAACGCGAACTACCTATCAGTGTATGCAAACAACAGTGCTATCCTAGTCAAAGAAGGTCAGCAAATAAACCAGGGACAAAGAATTGCTGAAATGGGTAACACCGATAGCAATACCATTAAGTTGCATTTTGAAATCAGGCTACAAGGTAAATCAATAGATCCAAACAAACTTCTCGCCAACCATTAACAAACGCTAGGGAAGCACATGGCACAATATCAGAAAGAACCTAACAAATACGCTAAAAATAAAGGTATTCAACCAGAAAGTAAGATGAGTGTGCTGATTGCGGTTATCCGTATGAGCTTAATGCTTGCTGGCATTATAGGAATTTCTATTGATATTTTTCGCCCAAACAGTTGGCTAAAAGTAATATTAGGAAAACTTTTTGATTCTGGCTCAAGCCTAATACTTATTGCTGTGATTGTGCTAATTTTATTGTATATCAACTACTTAATTAGCTCCCCCAACAAATCCTCTAAGAAAAAAATAGGTGATTTACCCATGTATACCATGATGTTAATTGGTGCAATTTACGTCTTTAACTTTGTGGCATCAAGCTTACTTTAAAAGCAATTTTAAAACTAAGTTCAGCTTATGCACTAAATCGATTTGCAAGTGACAGCAAATTAAGCTGCGCTAAAATCTCTTGTTTACGTTGTGTTGCATTACTGCGTACTTGTCCCGTGTATTGCGCAATAATCAATTCATTTTTCATAGAATGCTCCCATCCCACTAACTCTGTCACCGTAACACGATAACCAGCAGACTCTAATTGCAAGCAACGTAACACATTGGTAATTTGGCTACCAAACTCACGCGTGTGAATAGGGTGTCGCCAAATTTCGCTGAGGGGTGTTTTAGCAAAACTCTCATTTTTATGTTGCCTTAACACCTCTGCCACCTCAGCTTGACAACATGGCACAAGCACCATGTAACTGGCTTTTTTCTTTAACCCAAATTGAATCGCATCATCCGTTGCAGTATTACAGGCGTGTAAAGCAGTCACAATATCAACCTGATGAGGTATGCTTGACGCGTGCATTGAAGCTTCTACCGTTAAATGTTCAAAACGCATACGCGTGAAACCTAGCTCTTGAGCAAGATTCGTAGATTTTTCAACTAATTCAGCTCGCGTTTCAATACCAATCACCTCACCCACTTCAAGCTGCTTAAGCAATAAATCATACAAAATAAAGCCTAAATAAGACTTACCCGCCCCATGATCCACCAACACAGGATGTGGATTTTCTTCTATCACCGCTTTAAATAACGGCTCAATAAAATTCACCAAATGATAGACCTGTTTGAGTTTTCGGCGACTATCTTGGTTAAGCTGCCCATCACGAGTAAGAATATGAAGTGCTTTAAGCAAGGCTATCGATTGATTAGGGCGAATGTCTGTAGCTAGATGGTGTGATGGATTTTTCATGTAATTAGTGCAATCAACAGTCAAAGGGGCTTACAGTAAATTGCCAGATTGTAACAATAATTCATGGTAGCCAAGCTGATAACTCGGGTACTTTAATTCAAATCCAGACGCTAGCATTGCTCGATTAGACAATCGCTTACCGCCGATTGGAACAGGGGCTGGTAAGCTCGGCAAGTTTAATTGATGAGCAATCCAAGATAATACTTCATACTGAGTGGCAGGCGTTGAGTCAGTCACAATATAAGTTGTAGCGAGTTTTTTACCTGTCATTTTTTCTTTAACCAAATGAACGATAAAGCTAGCTGCATCATCACGATGAATGCGATTGCTCCATTGATTTTGCTTTGGCCAAAGTGCTAAGGATTGCGCCAAACGAATCATACGTGTTCGAGTTGGGCCATATATGCCAGATAACCTTAATGCAGTTGTTGAACATGCAAGCGTTGAAAGTAAATGTTCGCCTTCAAGTAAACGATCTCCACCATAGTCACTCGAAATTGCAGGCATACTTTCATCAAGCATCACATCTGAACTCATACCATAAACACGCGTGCTTGAAACAAAAAATACATGCTTCAAGTGCGTGTTATTCACTTGGGTTGCTAATACATGTGACAAACCACTCACATAGGCTGATTGATAAGCTTCATCACTTTGCGCATCGGCTGCAACACAATAAATCAACATGTCAAACTGTAAATAACGAAGTGGCTCCAATGTTGCTGGCTGAGTCACATCTGCTACTATCATGCGCATCGCCACATCTGATTGGACATGCCGCTTAAGCCCTGTGACCTGCAAACCTAGTTTGCTTAACTGCTCGGCAACCGCCATCCCTAAATCACCACAACCTACGATTAAAACATTGGTACCAGTCTTAGTTACCATGATCAAGCAAATATTTTTCTGCTAAAAATAATGCAATAATCGTTTTACCATCTGTAATTTCCCCATTTTTAATCATGTCCATACATGCCGAAAAACTCAACTCAAAGACTTCTAAGGTTTCATCAGGGTCACGCTGATGTGCGCCAGCAGTTAATCCTCTAGCTAAATAAGTATGAATCACTTCATTAGAGTAACCAATACATGGATGCTGTAAACCTAACTTTACCCAGTCTGTGCCTGTGTAACCTGTTTCTTCTAACAGTTCACGCTGCCCAGTATGTAGCGGTGCTTCATTAGCATCTATTTTTCCAGCAGGTAACTCTATAAATGCTTCACGTAAGGCATAACGGTATTGCCGCTCTAATACGATATGACCATTTGCCAAGATTGGTACGATAACAACAGCACCAGGATGCGTCACATAGATGCGGTGACTGGTATTGTCATTAGGTAAGCGCACAACATCACGCTTTACCTTGAAAAGCCCGCCATCATAAAGGGTGTCCGAGCTAAGTTCATGTTCAGTTAAATCCATCATCTGTCTTTATAAAGATGCAACGCTAAAAGTATCACATTGTTTAATATCACCAGTGTTTAAGCCCTGATTAAACCACCGCATTCTTTGTTTTGAAGTACCATGCGTAAAGCTGTCTGGCACAGCATAGCCTTGCGCTTGCTTTTGCAAAGCATCGTCCCCAATCGCAGATGCTGCTGTCATTGCCTCTTCTACATCGCCCGCTTCAATACGGTTTTCTGCATCCGCATGATTTGCCCATACCCCTGCATAACAATCTGCCTGAAGTTCTAAACGTACTGAATACTGATTAGCCTCAGCTTCGCTACGCGCACTTTGCTTTGCTTGTTGCACTTTATCTGAAATTCCCGTGAGATGCTGAATATGATGTCCTACTTCATGCGCAATTACATAAGCCTGAGCAAAATCTCCTGGCGCGTTAAAACGTATTTTCATCTCTTGATAAAAACTTAAATCAATATACACCGTTTGATCAGCAGGGCAATAAAATGGCCCCATTGCAGCTTGACCTGAACCACAATTAGTCATAGTTTGATTAGAAAAAAGCACCAGTTTTGGCGCGGGATATGTTTGCCCAGCTTGTTGAAAAATCGCCCCCCAAGTGCGCTCTGTATTGTTTAATACTTTTGCTACAAATTTTGCCATCGGGTCGTCTATGGGAATTGGCTGCGCTTCAACGGGTGCATTCTGCTGTAAGCCTTGACTAGCATTAAATACCAGTGAAGGGTCAACACCAAAATACATCGCAAGTAGTGCAAGCGCAATCGTGCCAATTCCGATGCTTCGCCCTCCCATTGGCAAACCACTGCTACCACGCCTATCTTCTACATTACTACTTTCACGTTCATCATCTAAACGCATTTGAAACCTCTAAATTCAAAAAAATAAAGGTAGCGTCATCCAATATGACCCTACCCTCACAGTTTAATAAAAATCTTCAAAAAGACAATGGTTAAAACAGCAATGCTACTATCACTTCTTCCACATTGTGCGATAAACAAACCCTGGAAAGCTGAATACCAAGAAGATACAAGCAGTCACGGCATAAAACTCCCAGCCTTGAGATGCAACTTGCCCGAAAATAGCATGTTCAGCATAGCGCACTACCGCACCCATCGCAAAGTACAGCACAATCAGCTCAAGCAAACTCCATCCAAAATGCTTGCTTTGTTGGGTAACCCCTGACTTTTTAATGGGTAGCACATAAAAAAGCTTACTTGAAAGCCACGGTAAATTGGCAACAATAAACAGCAACGCAAGTAATGCCCAATTGCTCATACTAACCTAGCTTAAGCTTTTAACCACGGCGTAACCACATACACTCATCAGCCACTGTGGCATTAAGCCAATCCCTAACAAGGCAAGCGCATTTAAACTTAATACCATACGCATCTCTACAGGAGCTTGAATTGGGGCAAAATCTTGTGGTTCATCAAAATACATGAGCTTGATAATTCGTAAATAATAAAATGCGCCAATCACTGCCATTAACACAGCAAACACCACTAGCCATAAATAACCTGCCTGCAATGCAGCCTGCAACACTGTAAATTTGGCATAAAAACCCAAAGTTGGCGGAACACCTGCCATACTGAACATTACAATCAGCATTAAAAAAGCGATCCACGGGCTACGCTGATTAAGACCTTTTAAATCATTGAGCTGCTCTGCTTCAAAACCTTTGCGAGAGAGCAATAGAATAATACCGAAGCCTGCAAGTGTCATCAGTACGTAGCTTGCAATGTAAAATAAAGCTGAAACAAAGCCGTTGATACTGGCACTCATCAAACCAAACAACACAAAGCCAACATGTGAAATTGTCGAGTAAGCCAGCATCCGCTTGAGGTTAGTTTGCGCAATTGCTGTCACATTACCAAGAATAATTGACAGCACCGCCATAATCATCAACATTTGTTGCCAATCTACTGCAAGCGTTTGTAAACCTTGTGCAAGCATACGAATAATAAAGGCAAAAGCAGCAATTTTAGGCACTGAACTAATCAGCATGGTCATCGCGGTAGGGGAGCCTTCATACACATCGGGCACCCACATTTGGAAAGGCACTGCACCTAATTTAAAGGCTAAGCCAGCAACAATAAACACCAATCCTAAAATCAATACCGCATGTAACTCTTGGCTTGGCATAGGCGCATTCATCAAAGCGTGATTGATGTCAGAAAGATTTAAATTACCAGTCATTCCATAAATCATACTCATACCATAAAGCAACATGCCTGATGCTAGAGCTCCAAGTACAAAATACTTCATCGCAGCTTCAGTTGCACGAGAGTTATCACGGTCTAGTGCCACCAAGGCGTATAAACTTAACGATAAAAGCTCTAAGCCGATATAAAGTGTTAATAAACTCTGCCCTGAAACCATTATCATCATGCCAACAACCGCAAACAGCACTAGCGCATAAAACTCACCGCAAAACATATTGCGCATTTGTAAATATTGCCTTGAATAAACAAACAACAAGCCCGTACCTAAATAAATCATTAACTTCAGTACATCTGACATCGTGTCATCAACAAAGGCACCCGTAAATGCGTAACCTACACTAGGGGTATGGGTCGTCCAAGTAAAATAAGCCGCCACGAATAAAGTCAGCTGGGCAAGTGCATAAATTGCGATACGGTTAGATTGTTTCAAAAACAAATCAGCCAACAAAATTAACATTGCCATACCTAAAACAATCATTTCAGGTAAGGCTGTAACTAAATCGTAACGAATGTTTTCCATAACTTATAAACCTGCTGGCAACTTGCTTTGTGATAATTGTGATAAAAGTTGTGTAACTGTCGCATTGGTCATATCGGTTAAAGGCTGTGGATACACACCCAACGCCAACACCAAGATTGCTAATGTTGCCAAAATAAGAAACTCGCGTTTGTTTAAATCTTTAAGTGTTGCCACATGTTGATTCGCGACTTCACCATAAAACACGCGCTTAACCATCCACAAGGTATAAGCCGCACCAAAAATCAGGGTGAATGAGGCTAAAAATGCATACCAAAAATTCACTTGTATCGCACCTAAAATCACCATGAACTCACCGACAAAGCCTGATGTGCCAGGTAAGCCGCTATTAGCCATCGCAAACAAAACTGCAAATGCCGCAAATACTGGCATGGTATTCGCCACACCGCCATACGCTTCAATTTGGCGACTATGCACACGGTCGTAAAGCACCCCGACACACAAGAACATGGCGGCTGAAATAAAGCCGTGCGAAACCATTTGCACCATTGCGCCTTCAAGACCTAAATTATTGAAGATGAAAAAGCCCAAAGTTACAAAACCCATGTGCGAAATTGATGAGTAAGCAATGAGTTTCTTCATGTCTTTTTGCACCAAAGCAACCAAAGCAATATACACAATTGCAATCAAAGATAAGCTAATCATAAAACCTGATAGGTGATGCGCTGCATCAGGTGCTATCGGCATAGCAAAGCGCAAGAAGCTATATCCGCCAAGCTTCAAAGCAATTGCAGCCAACACTACCGAACCTCCAGTAGGGGCTTCAACGTGCGCATCTGGCAACCACGTATGCACTGGCCACATGGGAATCTTCACAGCAAAAGCAGCAAAGAATGCTAAGAAAATGAGTGTTTGTACATTAAGCGGCATCGGAAACTTATAGTAATCCACGATTTCAAAACTACCTGTCTGATGATACAAGTAAATAAATGCTACTAGCATCAACAGTGAACCCAGCAATGTGTATAAGAAAAACTTCACCGTTGCATAAACACGGTTAGGTCCACCCCAAATACCAATCACAAGGAACATGGGAATGAGCATTGCCTCCCAAAACACATAATACAGAATAGCATCTAATGCACTAAATACACCAATCATTAAGCCGCTCATAATCAGAAAAGAGGCCATGTATTGAGCAACGCGTTTTTCTATCACCTCCCATGCCGCAATCACAACAATGACAGTAGTAAAACTTGTGAGCAATATCAATGGCACCGCAATGCCATCTGCGCCAAGGTGATAGTTAATGTTAAATGTTAAAATCCACTGAAAACCTTCTTGGAACTGAAAACCACCGTCAGCAAAATTAAAATGCGTATAAAGTGGAACAGTTACGGCAAAGCTCACTAGACTGCCAATAAGTGCTACCCAGCGGGTGGCGTTGGGTTTGCTATCATTAGCAGTAAATAGCACCAAAATGCCCGCCAAAATAGGCAGCCAAATGGCGAAACTTAGGAGATGCTGAGTAAAATATTCAACCATTTTATTTTTATACTTTAACTAAAATTTGAGCGTATAGAATGACAACATGAAAAATATGCCAATAATCATTGCAAATGCATAGTGATAAATAAGACCTGACTGTAATTTACGCACGATACCAGACAACTTACCAATCAAATTTGCCGTACCATTCACCAATGCGCCATCAATGATTTTTACGTCACCGATTAACCATAATTTATTACCAATAAAGCGTGAGCCTTCAGCAAACATGCGATAGTACAAACTATCAAAGCCATATTTATTTTCTAAAATAGTGTTAATTAAGGCAAAGCGTTTTTGAATCATTGCGGGAATATCAGGGCGCTTCATATAGAAGAACCAAGCCAATGCCACACCAGAAAACGCTAAAAGAAAAGGTAAGGTCATCAAACCATGCATTGCCATGCCAACTGCACTGTGAAATATGGTATGCCAATGGTGAGTAAGTGCATGCATCGCAGGATGCGCTTCATTATTCACATAAATGACGCCTTTAAAGAAATCACCATAGAGCATAGGTTCAATCGCAAAATAACCAATCACTAAAGAGGGAATCGCCAAGAGAATCAGTGGTAATTTCACCACCCAACCTGGCTCATGTGGGTTATCCGTTGGACTTAGTCCGTGATGATGGGCATGGTCATCATTATGTGCGTCATCGTGACTATCATCTTGAGTATGAGCATCTTTGTGTAGGTTATGGTTATGATGATCAGCCTTGTGTTCACGCCATTTTTCTTTGCCATGAAACACCAAAAAATACATACGGAAGCTATAAAAGGCGGTGACAAACACGCCCGCTAATACAGCAAAGTAAGCAAATCCGCTACCCGTAATGGTAGAAAATTTGGCCGCTTCAATAATGCTATCTTTTGAGTAAAAGCCTGATAAAAATGGCGTGCCAATTAACGCAAGCGAACCCACCAATGAAGTGAGCCATGTAATGGGCATATATTTTTTCAAGTTACCCATGTTACGAATATCTTGGTCATGGTGCATGCCCATAATTACAGAACCTGCACCTAAAAATAACAGTGCTTTAAAGAAGGCATGCGTCATTAAGTGGAAAATAGCCACTGAATAAGCTGAGGCACCCAATGCCACCGTCATATAACCCAATTGTGACAAAGTAGAATATGCCACCACGCGCTTAATATCATTTTGGATAATCCCCAAAAAGCCCATGAATAAAGCGGTGATACTACCAATAATCAACACAAATGAAAGCGCGGTAGAAGATAACTCAAACAATGGTGACATCCGTGCCACCATGAAAATACCTGCTGTCACCATCGTTGCCGCATGAATCAAGGCTGAAATTGGCGTTGGACCTTCCATCGAATCTGGTAACCACACATGTAAAGGCACTTGTGCTGATTTACCCATTGCGCCGATAAAGAGCAAGATGCAAGTCACTGTCATCAGTGACCAAGAAGCATTGCCAATTAAGTTAATTTTGGTATCGGCCATTTGTGGTGCTACGGAAAACACCGCAGCGTAATCTAAACTACCGAAGTGATATAACACCAACCCGATTCCAAGCAGGAAGCCAAAATCGCCCACACGGTTGACCAAAAACGCTTTTAAGTTTGCGTAAATGGCTGTCGGGCGCGTATACCAAAAGCCAATTAAAAGATATGAAACTAAACCAACCGCTTCCCAGCCGAAGAAGAGTTGCATAAAGTTATTGCTCATTACCAACATCAACATTGAGAAGGTAAAGAGCGAGATATAGCTAAAAAAACGTGCGTAGCCTTTGTCTTCCGCCATATACCCAATGGTGTAAATATGCACCATGAGTGAAACAAAGGTCACAACCACCATCATCATGGCACTTAAACGGTCAATCAAAAAGCCAATCTCAAATGAGAAGTTGCCACTCTTTAGCCATGAATAAACGGTTTCATTATACGGCTGACTAGTCATTGCATCTTTTAACACATAAATCGACAGTGCACACGAGACGGCAACACCTGCGATAGTCACCAGATGCGCAGCTGCACGCGGTAGCATTTTTCCAAACAGACCAATAATAATAGCTGCCAGTAATGGCAAAAGCGGAATTGCGAGATAAATTTGTTGCATGGTCATGCTAATTATTTAGCCTTTCAAACTGTCTAAATCGTCAACGTTGATAGTGCGTAAGTTTCTAAACAACACTACCAAAATTGCCAGACCAATAGCAGATTCAGCTGCCGCTACAGTCAAAATAAAGAATACAAACACTTGACCTGCAATGTCGTTTAAGTAATGTGAAAAAGCAATGAAATTTAAATTCACAGCCAACAACATCAACTCTATCGCCATTAATAAAATAATCACATTTTTGCGATTTAAGAAAATGCCAATTACGCTAATGGCAAACAACATTGCGCCTAGAATGAGATAATGAGACAAACCAACCATTACTTACGCTCCTTGCCTTCAGGTTGTACTGTACTATTATTGGACTCTTCTACCTCAACAACAGCATCCATTTTCACAATACGCAAACGGTCTGCTTTTTTCACTAACACTTGTTTAGCTGGATCCATCGATTTACTTTCTCTGCGTTCACGCAAGGTAAGAGCAATCGCTGCAACAATTGCAACCAACAGTACAACTGAAGCTAATTCAAACGGTAGCAGATAATCTGTATAAAGCACGCGCCCTAATGCCGCAGTGTTGCTGTAATCAGCTGAATGGCCAGCAGGTGCAGGTAAAGCTTCCACCCCAAAGTTACGTACGCCTACAATCATTACCATCTCAATCGCCATCAAGCCGCCTACAGGCAAGGCAATGGGCAGGGCCTTCCAAAAGCCTTCACGCAAGCGATCTAGGTTAATATCTAGCATCATCACCACAAAAAGAAATAGCACCATCACCGCACCCACATACACCAACACAAGTGCAATCGCCAGAAACTCAGCCTCTAATAACAACCAAATACCTGCTGCGGTAAAAAAAGCTAATACAAGGTATAACGCGGCATACACTGGGTTACGTGTCGTAATGACTCGCAAACCTGAAAATAGCAAAATAATTGCCAATGTATAAAATACAAGGTCTTGAAAATGTAAGCCTAAAAATGTCATATTTTTAAATTAGTTATCTGTTAATTAAATTTCTATCTAAAAGCTTTGTCTTGTTCTCTATCTGCCGCGATTTGTTTTTCATGTTTATCACCCACAGCCAACAACATCTTTTTGGTGTAAAGCAAGTCGCCTCGTTGTTCACCGTGATAATCAAACACGCGGGTTTCTACAATAGAATCTACAGGACACGATTCTTCACACATGCCACAGAAAATACATTTAGTTAAATCAATATCGTAACGCGTGGTGCGGCGAGTATTATCTTCGCGTTGCTCAGACTCAATCGTAATGGCCATAGCAGGACACACCGCTTCACACAACTTACATGCAATACAGCGCTCTTCACCATTGGGGTAACGACGAAGTGCATGTAAACCACGAAAACGGTTCGATTGTGGCGTGTTTTCCTCAGGGTATTGCACTGTAATTTTAGGTGCAAAAAAGTAGCGGCCTGTCAAAGCCATACCTTTTAGCAGCTCCCACAGCATCAAACTGCCTAGTGTTTGTTTAATCGATTTAATCATGTTTTAATTTTTTTTAAGAGTCTATTCGTAGAACCTAATGGAACAAGTATGCCCAAGGGGTTTGCATCATACAGCCAATAAACACAATCCAAACGATGGTAATTGGAATAAATACTTTCCAACCTAGACGCATAATTTGGTCATAACGGTAGCGCGGAAACGTTGCTCTAAACCACAAAAATAAGAACAATAAGAAACATACCTTAGCCAACAGCCACAAAAAACCATCGGGGATAAACGACACTGGCGACAACCAGCCGCCTAGAAACATCAGCGCAGCTAACATTGAAACCAAAATCATATTGGCATATTCCGCCAAGAAGAATACAGCAAACGCCATGCCTGAATACTCTACATGGAAACCCGCCACAATTTCAGACTCACCTTCTGCCACATCAAAGGGCGCACGATTAGTCTCGGCCACCGCACTAATAAAATACACCACAAACAATGGAAATAATGGTAAGAAATACCAGTGTAGTAAGCCGCCTGACTGACCCAGAACGATTTTGCCAAGATTCAAACTATTAGCGCACATCAACACGCCTACCAAGGCAAAACCCATAGCAATTTCATAAGAAACGATTTGCGCCGCAGAGCGCAAACTGCCTAAAAACGCATATTTAGAATTAGATGCCCAACCAGCAATAATCACACCATAAACAGCTACTGAGGTCATGGCTAAAATATAAAGCAAACCCGCATCAATATCTGCCAACACCATATTAAGGTCAAAAGGCACTACAGCCCAAGCTGCAAAAGCTGGTGCAATCGCCAATACTGGCCCCAATAAGAACAAAGCCTTGTTAGAAGCCGTAGGTAAAATAACTTCTTTAAACAACAACTTAACACCATCGGCAATGGGCTGTAATAAGCCAAAATAGCCCACACGATTTGGACCAATACGCACTTGCATATAACCAATGACTTTACGCTCAGCTAAAGTCAAGTAAGCAACAGCACCCATTAAAGGCAATACAATCGCAACTATTTTAATAAGCGTCCACACAGTGATTTGGACTGCAGACCAATAGCTGCCAAAAAAGGGAGCCAAAAAAGTCAAAAGAGGTTCAAACATTTTAAGCTCTAGCCTCCATAATTAATGTGTCATAAGGCTTGTAGTCAGTTTCTGAAGATTTTTCTAATGTGATATCTCCCATTAAATCCCCCAAGCCAGTGGTGAGTTCATGTGAAGCAGCTACGCGCACGCAACCCATTGCAACGTGGTTATCGAGCTTGACTTTTAGCACCGCACTCCCTTTATCTTGCTTTGCTAGCACAATATCGCCATCAGCCAAACCTAGTGCTTGTATTTGCATCTCACACATACGTGCCATGGGTCTAATGTTATATTTTGTTTTTTGCAAGGAGGTAGCTCGACGAACAATAGGATCAGATTCATTTTGCGGTACTTCACCAATACGCTGCAAACCTGATGATTTAATTTTTACTTCAATCTCAACCAGCTCTTTAAGGTTATTATTTAAGCTACGCCAAACAACATGAGACGGTTTTTCTCCACCAAAAATGGTATTTTTTACTTGCTCACTACTTTCAAATTCAAAACCATCTAAACCCAATGTATTCGCTAAAACACGCAGCACTTTCCAAGCTGGGCGACACTCACCAAGGGGTTTTACCGCAGCATAAAAACTTTGCACGCGCCCTTCCATGCTCATAAAGGTGCCAGAAGTTTCAGTAAATGGTGCAATGGGTAACAGAATGTCAGCATGTTCTAAAGCTTGTGATTTAAACGCTGTAAGCGCAACCACACATTCAGCTTTCTGCATTGCCTCTTTGGCTAACGCAGCATGTTGGCAGTCTAATTCAGGCTCAATATTCACAAGCAAATAAGCTTTGCGTGGCACTTCAAGCATCGCACGTGCATGCATCCCTGTACTTGATGGCATCACACCCATCAGATGCATCCCCGTACTATTGGCTGCAGCAGGTAAAATACCACCCTTTGCGCCACTAATACCCCCAATGGCTTCTGCCATACTATACATCTCGGTAAAGCGCGGGTCGCTTAATGCCATATTGCCTAAGAAAATCCCGACTTTCGGCGCAATCAAATCATAGTCTTTACCATGCCCAGCCAAACTTTCCGCCATTGCTTGCGTATTTGGACGGACTTTAATTTCTTCTAACAATTTAGTCAGTGTCGGCGGCAAACATAATGATAAACGCTGCAAGCCAGACATCGCTTTTAAAATCTGCCCAAGTACATTCACCATGTCATTTGGGCGCACAATCACTTTATGCGCAATATCCATCAATGGATCGTTATCAAGTGGACTCACGATTGACAACTCTGCACCATTCGCCACAGCCTTACGGAAACGTTGCGCTAACAAAGGATGTTCATTACGGATATTTGAACCTATCAACAAGATACGATCTAACTTTTCAATCTCATCAATATTCACACCCATCCAAGGCGTACCAACACGTTTTCCATCCAGCCTAAAATCGGTTTGGCGTAAACGATAATCAACATTGCCACAACCTAAACCACTCGCTAGATGTTTAGCCAAATAGCCTTCTTCCATCGTACTATTAGGTGAAACCAACACACCTAGCGCATCTGCGCCATATTGATTAGTAATATCTTTAATTTGACCTGATGCAAATTCAATGGCAGTTTTCCAATCGGTTTCCACCCACGCACCGTTGTGCTTAATCATGGGCACTTTTAAGCGGTCTGGGCTATTTAAACCTTCGTAAGAAAAACGGTCACGGTCAGACAACCAGCATTCGTTAATGCTTTCTTTCTCACGCGGTAAAACACGCATGACTTTATTGTCTTTTACATGCACCTCAATATGCGAGCCTAAGCTATCATGCGGTGCAATACTGGGGCGACGCGTCAGTTCCCAACTCCGTGCGGAATATTTAAATGGTTTGCTAGTCAGCGCACCCACAGGACATAAATCAATGATGTTACCACTTAACTCTGAATTGACACTTTTATCTACATAAGCCGTAATTTCAGCATGTTCGCCACGACCTACCATGCCGAGCTCTTGCATTCCACCCACTTCTTGCAAGAAGCGCACACAGCGTGTGCATTGGATACAGCGCGTCATGTCGGTACTCACAAGTGGACCAATATATTTATTGACAACCACGCGTTTTTCTTCTGTGTAACGTGAGCCACTTGCGCCATAAGCCACAGCAATGTCCTGTAAATCACACTCACCGCCTTGGTCACAGATTGGGCAATCAAGCGGATGGTTAATCAGCAAGAACTCCATCACACTTTGTTGTGCTTTAATCGCCTCTTTTGAACGGGTAAATATCTTCATGCCATCAGCCACTGGCGTAGCACAAGCTGGCAAAGGCTTGTTAAATTTCTCCACCTGCACCAAACACATACGGCAGTTAGCAGCAACAGAAAGCTTAGGGTGATAGCAAAAACGTGGAATTGCAATACCGACCTTATCAGCCGCATCAATAATGGTGCTGCCGTGTTCGACTTCTATTGACTTGCCATCTATCTCAATATTCAACATTGTTTATTTTTACCGTCTTAACCGTTATTTACCGTCAACCATGCTCTTGCCATGCTGAATGTAATACTCAAACTCTGGCCTAAAGTGCTTAATAAAACTCAACACTGGGGTTGCCGCAGCCTCGCCCAGCGCACAAATG
Source organism: Methylotenera sp. (assembly GCA_013140755.1). Taxonomy (GTDB): domain Bacteria; phylum Pseudomonadota; class Gammaproteobacteria; order Burkholderiales; family Methylophilaceae; genus Methylotenera. Next base: position 15,286 of record JABFSF010000027.1, read on the forward strand.
GTGCGCCCTGAAATATTATTACTAATGTCCGTGAGCAAATCGAGATCTTCCATTTTGCCTTGTCCATTCACAATGCGGTCAAGCACTCGATAAACCCAGCCTGTGCCCTCACGGCACGGCGTACATTGACCACAGCTTTCTTCATAGAAAAAGTAAGATAGGCGATGTAAGGTTTTGACCATACAAGTGGTTTCATCCATCACAATCATAGATCCCGCACCAATGCTTGATCTGGCTTTACTTAATCCATCGTAATCCATTGTAACATCCATCATTGCGGCAGCAGGTACTACTGCGGTTGATGGTCCACCTGGAATAACGGCTTTTAACTGACGTCCCTTCCATACGCCACCAGTGAGTGCAAGCAACTCTCTAAATGGCATTCCCATTTTGACTTCATAATTACCTGGCTTTTCCACATGACCTGAAACCGCGAAAATCTTTGTACCCCCAGAATTTGGTACGCCTAAGTCAGCAAAAGCCTTTCCGCCATGTTGCATAATCCATGGAATGCTCGTGTAGCTTTCTGTATTATTGACATTAGTGGGCTTACCAAATACGCCATAACTAGCTGGAAAAGGCGGTTTAAAACGCGGCTGACCTTTTTTACCCTCTATGGATTCAATCAACGCAGTTTCTTCACCGCAGATGTAAGCACCGTAGCCATGCACCGCATATAAATCAAAACTGAAATTACTACCAAACAGGTTTTCACCCAAATAGCCCGCATCTCTTGCCTCTTGCAATGCGCCTTCAAAGAATTCGTAATCTTGCCAGATTTCACCGTGGATATAGTTGTAACCGACACGTGCGCCCAATGTATAAGCCGCAATCACCATACCTTCAATCAACTGGTGCGGATTGTAGCGAATAATATCGCGATCTTTAAATGTGCCTGGCTCGCCTTCATCAGTATTGCATACAAGATATTTTGTACCATCAAAGTAACGTGGCATAAAGCTCCACTTAAGCCCCGTGGGAAAACCTGCACCGCCACGACCACGTAGCCCTGAATTTTTCACCTCAGTAATAATATCGGTTGCCTTAACTTTTTCTGTCACAATGCGTTTAAGTGACGCATAACCACCTAATTTTAAATAGGTTTCTAATGAGGCTGGATTTTCTTCAGTTAATGTACGTAATGTAACAAGCGTTTGCCCAGCAATATCTGTTTTTACGACTGTTTTTTGCATCGTTGATTTTTTAGTAGCCGCCATTATTTTAGCCCCTCAATAATCGCGTCCACTTTTTCGATAGTCAAGAATTCGTGCATTTCAGTGTTATTCACATGCATCAAAGGTGCACCACCGCAACAGCCCATGCACTCGCCCTCTTTGAGGCAGAACTTTCCATCGGGCGTAATTTCGTTAAAACCCACACCCAGCTTACTTTGTAAATAATTTACAATTTCGTCAGAGCCACGCAACATGCATGAAATATTAGTACAAACGGTCACTTTGTACTGCCCCACTGGATGTAAATCATACATATTGTAAAAAGTCGCCACTTCCATTGCTGCAATTTCAGGCATTCCCAAATATTGCGCCACTTCGGTAATACTTTCTTTAGATAACCAACCACGCTCCATCTGCACAATGCGCAATGCGCTCATAACAGCAGCTTGGCGTTGATTGGCTGGGTATTTCGTAAGCTCGTAATCTATGTTTGCAATGGCTTCTGGACTTAACATTTTTGTCTATTTTTCTATCTATTCAGACCTAATTTTGGCTTAACCGATTAGCGGTCTATCTCACCAAACACAATATCTTGCGTACCAATAATTGCCACCAAATCGGCAATCATGTGGCCTTTTGTCATTTCATCTAAGGCTGCCAAATGCGGAAATCCAGGCGCACGAATTTTCAAGCGGTAGGGTTTATTCGCTCCATCAGACACCATATAAATACCGAACTCACCTTTAGGATGCTCCACCGCCGCGTAAGCCTCGCCCGCTGGCACATGGAAACCTTCTGTGAAGAGTTTGAAATGGTGAATCAAATCTTCCATGTTGGTTTTCATGCCTTCACGGTTAGGTGGCGCCACTTTGTTATCTGCTGTAATCACAGGACCTGGGTTTTTACGCAACCAATCTACACATTGTTGAATAATGCGGTTTGATTGTCTAAATTCTTCCATACGCACCAAGTAACGGTCGTAGCAATCACCATTCACGCCAACAGGAATATCAAAATCTAAATTGGCGTACACTTCATAAGGTTGTTTTTTGCGTAAATCCCAAGCAATGCCAGAGCCGCGCAACATAGGCCCAGTCATGCCAAGTGCCAATGCACGCTCAGGACTCACTACACCAATCCCTACGGTACGTTGTTTCCAGATGCGATTATCGGTGAGCAATGTTTCATACTCATCAATATACGTGGGGAAGCGGTTGGTAAAGTCCCCAATGAAATCTAACAAAGAACCTTGGCGATTTTCATTTTGCGCCTTCACGGTTTTTGCATTGCGCATAGATGAGACTTCATATTGCGGCATGCGGTCAGGTAAATCGCGATACACGCCACCTGGACGATAATAAGCGGCATGCATACGGGCGCCAGAAACTGCCTCGTACACATCAAACAAATCTTCACGCTCACGGAATGCATACAAGAACACTGTCATGGCACCCACATCCAGCGCATGCGCACCAAGCCATAACAGGTGGTTTAATACGCGGGTAATCTCATCAAACATCACGCGGATATATTGCGCACGGATTGGCACATCAATGCCCAGCATTTTCTCAATCGCCATCACATAGGCATGCTCGTTAGACATCATAGACACATAGTCTAGCCTGTCCATATAAGGCACGCTTTGCAAATACGTACGATTTTCCGCAAGCTTTTCAGTACCACGATGCAACAAACCAATGTGCGGGTCAGCACGCTGA
>JABFSF010000004.1 GCA_013140755.1 Methylotenera sp.
AATAATACGTTCTCTTAAAAAACAATTTAGCTTAAATAATATTAGGTTTTTAGTACTGACTCACAATATAGAATTCATGAGTATTTTAATTAGAAATAAAATTATTGAGAGTCCATTGATACTAAGTAACAAACAGATATCCAAATTAAATAATCAGTTAATAATGCCATATGAGGCTCACCTAAGAGATGTTTACCAAGTTACGTTAGGAACTGTGCCTTCACATACAATCCCCAATTCAATCAGACATATCATTGAAACAATAAATAGATTCGAAAATCCAGATATGGATTTAAAACCATACTTTGAAAGTAAAAGTGAACTACAGGCTAACGCCTTCTTATATTCCCTAATACACGACAACTCTCACGGGGGTCTAAGAACAGAAAAGCCTTATACAGATGAGATGATTACAGATGGTTGCAAAGCTTTACTTGACTTCATAAACACCAAATTTAGCGGTCAAATTAAACAACTATCAAAGGCTTAAACTATACATACTTCCGGCACTTACATCATCTGCGATGAAATTACCTCTGGCAGCACTAAGGCTAGTATTTAAGTACACGTATGGCGGAATGCTCCGCCGCATGTAAACCACCTCAAAATCCCAATTATTTGCTAAATTAACACCATGAATAAACAACAAGCCATTCAATCACTTACCGACAGCAAAGTCATACTTAGCCAACGTTTTGGTGTGAACCGTTTGGCACTGTTTGGCTCTACTGCTCGAGGTACGGCAACCCCCAATAGCGATATTGACGTTTTGGTTGGCTTTGATGGTGTCGCAACTTCACAACGTTACTTTGGTGTGCAGTTTTATTTAGAAGATTTACTCGGTTGCAATGTTGACTTAGTCACGGAAAAAGCATTGCGGCATGAGTTGCGCCCTTACGTTGAGCACGAGGCAATTGATGTCTGACGCGCCAAAAACAACAAAGTGTTAGCTAACCTTCTCTCATCACCTATTTGTGTGAGGATAAAATGGTGTTTACTTCATAGATTTTTCGGTGCTCTCTGTGAACTCTGTGGCTTGAACTGCTTTTTAAAGGTTAAACTAAGCACATGAAATTATCACGCAATATATTCACCCTAGTAGCGATAATGCTCACAATGCCTTTTGCCACGCAAAGTATCGCCAAATCTGCGGATTCTGGCGTATTGCTTGCGCAAGTGTATCAAGGCGGCATTGATGTGCGCCAATATTTGGTGAGCGAAAAATTTGATGGCGTACGCGCCGTGTGGGATGGCAACAGCCTGCACACCCGCACTGGTCGCGCTATTGCCGCTCCTGCATGGTTTACAAAAGATCTGCCCAACACACCGCTCGATGGCGAGCTGTGGCTTGGGCGCGGCAAGTTTGAGGTGCTATCAAGTGCCGTGCGCAAAAACGTGCCTATAGATGAAGAATGGCGCGGTATCAGCTACCTGATATTTGAATTGCCCAACGCCTCGGGAGATTTTCAAGCACGCGCCAAACGCATTGCAGAAATTGTGAAGCAAGCCAATGTTGCACACCTGAAAGCCGTCACACAATTTCACATAAAAAACGATGCCCAACTACAGATAAAACTCAAGCAAATCGTCGCAATTGGTGGCGAAGGGCTCATGTTGCACCGTGCCGATGCACCTTACATCACGGGGCGCAGCGATGTGCTGCTCAAGTTAAAACTGCTATTAGATGCAGAAGCCACCGTGGTTTCACACACCGCTGGTCGCGGCAAATACCAAGGAAAACTAGGCGCATTGGTGGTAGAAACGCCCGAAGGTGTACGCTTTAAACTCGGCACAGGCTTTAGCGATGCTCAACGCGCAAATCCGCCAAAAATCGGCAGCATGGTTACTTACACTTACCGCGATGTGACAAAAAACGGCAAACCAAAATTTGCTAGTTTTTTACGGGTACGCAATGAACCATAACGCCACCTTGATGACATCAGGCCGCTTTACAATACCTACCAAAGGAAATCATGAAAAATACCTTAACCTTCTTACACCTATTTCTTCTCTCCAGTCACGCACTTGCAGAGTGGACAATGATTCAAACACACGATACTGGAACGATGTATCTTGATTTTGACACGTTAGAAAAACATCATGATTTCGTCAGCATCTCTACACTTAATGACTATCATGACATGCAAAAAAGAGGCGAGCTTTCATCGCAATGGAAAGAGCTACACGACTGCAAAAATAAGCGATTTAAAGCACTTTCTATCAATCACTACACCGAAAATCTAGGTAACGGCAAACAACTACTATCCCTTGATTTTAATGAATCAGAAACTGCTTGGTCAGAAACTGTTCCTTATAGTGCTGGGGAGCTAAAGGCCAACATTATTTGTAGCCGATAAAGATGTACTTAGGATTAAACTAATCAAAGTCATCTTGATGATATAAAGTGTATGATTGCCAATTTAGCCTAACACGTTATTTAAAGGAGATATTGCGATGTCACTCAGCTGGGTCATTACTGGAACAATCGGACAACTCATGCTTGGCGTGTTTTTGTTCATATTCACGATTTTTGGCGGTGCTGGTGCTGCAGATCACGCGAGCCGAGAAGGCAAGCCACTTAACATGCTTCAATCAATTGTGATTGACTGGTCTATTTATGCATTACCCGCATTATGTTTTATAAGTGCAGGTATCGTGCTGTATTTATACAAAAATGGCGGCGGAGCTTCATCGTACTGGTGGTATTGTCCACCAGTGATTGCCACTTTTTTATACTGGGTAATTATCTCTAAAATCTACGCCTAAAGACTTCTCTTAACTAAACTGCTGCACCAAGCGCACCAACAACAGCCTGTAGGGCGGCACAATTTCCCTTAGCGTCTGTAAAAGTTAATCGCGTCAGCTGACCACTGAGTATGCAATCACTAAAATGTTCAATTTCTAAGGTAAAGTGGTTACTGGGCGCAAAGCGTTCTTCTGCAAATTTGCCGTCTTCCGTTGCCCAGCTAATCACAGGCACATCGTTTTGAAACACCCACGCGGCATGGCACTTCACCCAACCTTTGGTGCCAATGATTTCATATTCAGATTTTCGGCTACGTTCAAAACTGATGTCAAAATGCCCAAAACGGGCGCGGCCTTGCGCATCTAACCCGAAATCCAACACGCCACTGGTCACAATATCTGCGCCGTGTTCATTGCACTTAGCATGAGCAATGACATAAATCGGCTCACCTGGCACACCCTCTTTGGCAAAGCACCACCTAAGTGAATGCATCGCGTAAGGGCCAATGTCCCACAGTGCCCCGCCGCCTTCTGCCATGCTGCGGTTGATGCGATACATGCGCGGTTGTTTCATTAAAAACGAAAAGCTGGCGCGGGCACAAAGCACGTCGCCAATTAAGCCAGAGTCCACAATTTCTTGCACTCTCGCGTGTTGCGGATGAAAGCGGTACATAAAGCCTTCCATCACTTTCACGTCGGCTAGTTTTGCGGCAGATTCAATCGTCTCAATATCTACCAACGTGAGTGCCATCGGCTTTTCTATCAGCACATGCTTGCCTGCGCGAATAGCTTTGAGTGCCCAAGCTGCGTGTTCTTCATTGGACATTGGGCAGTAGATGGCTTCAACATTACCGTCTTGAATCAGCGCATCCAAATCGTCATAACATTGCACGCTACCCGCAATGTCCATATTAAAACCTAGCGGCGCGTACTTTTCTAACGTTGCCCGCGCCGCACCTGCACGGCGACTAGCAATCGCAACCAGTTGCACATTTTTAGCTTCAATGATCGCAGGAAGCATGCGCTCATTGACTCGCGCCGCGCCTAAAATTCCCCAGCGTAACTTACGTACTTTTGTCATCAAGAATGTCTTTAAAAACTGTGTGTCAATTGCACACTTAAAATATCCGCACTGCCATCATACGTGCCTTTGATTCGGTGCTTAATACTTGCTTCTGTTGTGTTATCAAGGCTCACATCTTTAATAAACAAGTGCGCATATCCTACATCCAGCTTGTTCGCTAGTGACATTGCCCAGCTTGCGCCAAATGCTAACCAAGTGCGGTTTTGGTCAGGAATACGCGGGGTTCTGTGTAGTTTTTCTGAAACAACAGTTTGGTCATAAGCTAGGCCTGCGCGCAAAGTAATATCAGAATTCCATTGATAATTAGCCCCAATTGAATACCGCCAGCTATCGTCCCAGTTTTCAGTCGTCACGCCATCGGCTTGCACTGGGTTTTTAAAGTCAATACGTAGCTCTTTAAATCGGCTCCAATTGGTCCACGTAACATCTGCCAATAACTCTAAATCTGGTGTTGCTTGAAATGCGCCACTCAAAGACACATTCTCAGGTAAATCAACCTGTGCCTGAATATCTGTATTGGTAAGCTGCTTACTACCTGCGCCTTTGAGTAATGTATTTAAACTTGCATTTCGTTTAAATTTGGCTTTGCCATCTAAATTTTGCTCAATCATTGAACGATAGGCTAAACCTAATGTGGTTTGCTCATTTGGTTTAAACACTACGCCTAAATTAAATCCTAGGCTAATGTCATCTCCCTCTAACTTCACTTCACTGTCTTTTGTAGCATTGCCAGAAATCGCCAACCCTAGCACATTACACACTGGTAGCGGTGCAGTGCCGCGACAAATTGCACTCGAATCTATCGCATTGGTTAATTTAGCCTTAACATATTGCACACTCACGCCACCACCCACTGAAAATTTTTCATTGGGCTTCCAAGCGATTGCAGGGTTGATGTTAATCGTTTCAACTTTAGACTCTAAGGCATGATAACGACCAGCCCAGCCATCTTTGTATTCAGTGCTTAATCCGAAAGGCACAGACACGCCTAACCCCAAAGTAATGACATCATTTAAATCTGTTTTGAAATAAAAATTAGGAATCAATCCAAACTTGCCTGCATCGCCGCCATCATTGCCTTTAACAGGAATACCGCCAAGCGTTTGATTGCTGGCTTGCTCATGACTGAGCTCTGCGTGAGTAGAAATGACATGCCCACCTACCGTAAATTGCGTTCCCTTAGTCATATAAACCATCGTAGCGGGGTTAAAGTATTGCATACTAGAGTCTTCGCTACGTGCACCTGCTCCTGCAAACGCATTCCCCAACCCGCTCGCACTTTGCTCCATTAACGCAAACCCTGCTGCCTGCACATGACCTACCACACCAATCAGTGACGCAATGACAACGCCTTGTACTACTAATTTTGCTTTCATGTTTACTCCCTTTTGATAAACAATTTTTAATCAAATCTAAACTAGGGATATTCTGCATAACGCCACGCAAAAGCTAACAGAGTGTCTCTAGGGATTAAACCCTTCATACAACTTGTCATACTCTTGAATATATCGCTGCAAAACTACACTCTGCTTGACTTTTAGCGTTGGGGTAAGCAAGCCATTTTCTATGCTCCATGGCTTACAGAGCAAGGCTATTTTTCTATTTTTTGCATACCCTGGAAAAGGCTTCATTTGCTGTGCAACACGGTTAAGTGCAAATGCACGTGCTTGTGAAAGAGTGCATCTAAGGTTGCACCCTCTTCTGGTGTGATTAAATCAAGCTTCATCGCGACGCTTTAAATAGAATCTGGTGCAAACCACTTGATGCTGCAACCGATACTCGCAATTTGATTGTTGGGCCCTTCGCTAGTCTCAGCAATTAACTTCATGGCATTCAATAAATCTCTTGGATTATCAAGTGGCGGCTCACCACGCCCTGCCGCATCAAATCGTCCCCGATATTGCAACTCTAAATGAGCGTTGTAGCCAAAAAAATCGGGAGTACAAACCGCCCCATACGCTTTTGCAACCTCTTGCGTTTCGTCCAACACATAAGGAAAAGAAAAGTTAAACAACTTAGATTCCTCAATCATGCGTTCATAAGAGTCATCAGGGTAGTTTTCAGTATCATTACTTTGAATCGCAATGGTGTTAATGCCATACTTGAGCAACTCAGCACAATCTGCCACCAAGCGCGTTTTAATAGCTTTAACATACGGACAATGATTACAAATAAACATGACCAGCAAGCCATTTTTACCCGCAGCATTCGCAAGCGAGTATCGCTTTCCATCTACGCCCAGTAAATTAAAATCATGCGCCCGCTCGCCAAAGTTACACACAGGGGGATTTAAGCTCACCATATTACTCTCCTCATTTCGTTATACTTATGATGTAACAAATTACTGTGACATTCGTCTATGCTGACGATAAACTATATTATCACTTTTTAATTTATTGTTTGCTTTTTTGGAAAGCTTTTCACTTATGGCCAACTGTCGTTTCTATACCCCACTACCTTTAGCATTAAAAGCTAGCGTAGTACTCTCTGAAAGTGCCACAGCCCATGCCACACGAGCTTTGCGCTTAAACGTAGGCGATGCTATTACGCTTTTTAATGGTGATGGCTTGGATTACTGCGGCATACTCAGTGAGGTGAAAAAAAATCAAGTGGTTGCCTACATCAACAGTGTCATTGAAAACCACACCGAATCACCGCTTAATATCACCCTCTTACAAGGGATTTCGAGTGGTGAGCGCATGGATTTTACGATTCAAAAAGCAGTGGAATTAGGCGTATCGGCCATTCAGCCGATTTTAACTGAACGCAGTGTCGTAAAACTGAGCGTTGACCGTGCCCAAAAGCGTGTTGAACACTGGCAACATATTGTCCACGCTGCTTGCGAACAAAGTGGCCGCGCTTTTGTACCGCCAGTAACTCATCCATGCACACTTACACAATGGGTAGCAAACACGGCCAATCGGCATACTTCCTCAACCAGAATCTTACTTAACCCCATGGGCGCAAAACGACTTCCAGAAATGGCTAAACCAAGCAAAAATATTGTATTGTTAATTGGCGCAGAAGGTGGCTTAAGCCCAAAAGAAATTGAGTTTGCCATTGCGCATGACTTTCAATCTACCCTATTAGGCAAGCGCATTTTACGCACAGAAACCGCCGCGTTAACGGCAATCGCGGCAATGCAAACGTTGTGGGGAGATTTTTAAAAAACCTAAACAGCGTACTTATTGGGATGCAGACGTTACCTGCATATTAAAAAAAAGCTCAACGCCATTACCAACAGGATCTTTAAAGTTAATTTGCTGCACATTTAATACGGGTAAGTCACGGACAGTGTAATTGACATGGTGCGCTTTTAAATGCGCTTCCATCGCAGGCATATCGGTACAAGTGAAAGAAATATGGTCTATCGTGGTGAGCACATTAGTGAGCGGCTGCCCCTCACCACGATACTCCGCCAAATGCATCACATGCCTATCGCCTATGTAGAGCCAAAAACCACAGCTGGCAAACCCTTCACGCGGACCAACTTTTAAGCCCACGATATTGCAATAAAAATCTTTGAGTACCAGCATCGTCTCGTAAGGTGTGCGCAAATTAACGTGATTTAACTCGGTGACTGGCATGAATACACTTTCAAATGATAAGCAATCATGATACTAAATCAGCTCAGCCTTTGCTAGCGCAATCACCGCAAGCATTCTGTTTTCTAAGGAAGCACTGATTTGCGACGCCTCAGCCATCTAACGCTAATGCTTTGCATCAATACTTGCCAAAACCAACCAATTAACACCAACACCGCACTCACTAAACCAAATATCCAACGTGCATCGCGTTCAGCCATCGCTTGTTTTTGATAGTCGCTATTTTTAAGCGCATTCACCGCATCATCAGGGTTGTTGATACGCACCAACGCAAAACCTGATGCTTGTGCAAGGGCTTGCATGAACACTTTATTGAACGAGGATATATGCTCAGTGACTTCATCCAATGTGCTGTCTGGGGCTTTTTCACCAGGGGCTAGGTTGCGCACCATGGGGAGTAGATTGGGGTGGTTGCCTTCTAGCACGGCATCTTCACGTGTCCAATAGCCTATGATTTCATCTTTTTGATTTAAACGGGGGATTGGTTGCAAAGCATCGCCGCCCACGCCTAGCAATAGACCTTTCACTTTACCTCTTAATTTAGCCAAATCAGTCACAATAGGCGCGGAGCGTTGTGGCATTTCATCGCCATCGGTAATATAAACCAAGTTAAGTTTTCTTTTTTGGGCTTCAATAATTGAGGCTGTGAGCGCATTGGTGACCCAAGAATCCCCTATCCAACGCATGCGCCTGTCTAAGCCAGATACCACTTGCTCAATGGCTGGAAAATGACGGCAAACTTCCAATGGCTCAAATAATACGACCGATTCATCACCCGCAAACAAAGCCACTGAAACTTTTGAACCACATGGTAAACTTGCCATGCCTTCGCGCACGGCGAGTTTAGCAAGTGTGAGCCTGTCGGTTTGCGGCTTGGGGTAATCCACATCACGTACATTCATGCTCTCGCTGATGTCAATCACAAACAGTGTATCTTGCACCACGCTAGGCAATTGCATTTGCGGCTCAAACCAAACAGGGAGCAAAACTAAGGTGGCGAGTAAATACCATATTGTGCCATTTTGAATAGCGTGGCGTAAATGAACACGAAAATGTCCCCACCAATGTTTTAGGTTATGGTGCATGGCGGAAGTGTACTTAGTATATGGGCATAAAAACTTTGCAACACAGAGACGCCGAGGCGCATAGAATATCTTCTTAAGGTTGAAAAATGGCTACCAGCACTAGCGGGTTGAAACTTTAAGGCCACACTTCTCAGCATTCTCTGGCCTCTGTGGTGGGTAGAATTTTAATCATCATCACGGCAAACCTCTGCGCGTATTATCTTTCATCAATGCCGTGCCATTTTGTTGATACGGTTGCAAGCCTATCGTACCATCAGGCGAATTTTCATAGCCTTCTGTACGTTTTTCAGGGCTGAGTCGGTCTATCAGCTCTAAGTTATAGCGTGCATCGTACATATCTGGCTTTATACGCAACGCACCTTTATAAGCCTCTCGTGCCAGTAAAATACGCTCTACCGAACGCCTATGCGAGCCACCGTGTTCAATGTCGCTAGAGGCCATTGCAGATTCAAAATGCACATTGGCAATGCTGTATTTTGCACGAGCGCGTAGCTCTGGGTCTAATGTCACTTCGGCAATATTAAATGCTTTTTGCGCCTCAATCGGTTTGTTTTGGCTAGCCAATAAATAACCAATGCTATAAGCCTTTAAATATTCATCATTTTTTAAAGTCTGTTTTAATAGACTTTTATTGTGGTATGCGATATTGAGCTGATGCGCCTTCCAATATTGGCTAAAAAAATAAGCCGATGCCAGCAATAGAAAAGCAGCCATGGTCAGCAAAATTTGGGGTAACATATCTAGTAGTTTTTGACGTAATTTATGGGTTATTTTCATACTTTCCACGCCCTAATCTCAATTTGTTTCAACCATATCAACACGCCCAATAATGCCATTGTTAGCAGGTAAAAATATACAGCGTAATCTTGGCGCGGAAGCCGATATTCATAGCGCGTAGGTTTGTTGGTCATACGGGCAACTTCTGCCACGGCATGCTGTAAGCCCGCTTCGCTATTCACTTCAAACGCTTGGTAGGGAATATCTAACTCTTCAAATAGCTTATTCATGGCCACGTTTTGGTTCATTTCCGCTTCTTTTAAGTGTCTCTCAGAGATAAATTCGTTTTCACCCGCAATGACACTATCTAAAATGTTTTTTTCTACGCCCGCGTGTACATACACCCAAATGAGCTTGGCGCGGGTTTGTTTAAAGGCGTTTTTTAAAATTTCCCTATCTTCTTTTTCAATCACCGCATCGCCGTCTGACACCAACATAATTAAACGCGTAGCAGTAAATGGCCGATTGTTAAAATAGTCTAAGCCCATCGCTAAGGCACGATTTAGCGCAGTAAAGCCTGAGCTATTGGCCTCGGCACTTTGCAACGCGGCTTTGGCCAACTCGCGGTCGGCAGAAAGCGGTGCAACACGCACTGGAGCAGCATTAAAAGCCACCACCCCAAATGTATCGGCTGGACGCTGATCCATAAACTTAAGTAATACTTTGCGTGAAGCTTCAATTTTGCTGACAAATTTTGCATCTCGACTATGGTCATTTTCACCTAAAGCCTCAGACATACTGCCGCTGCGATCTAACACAATCACGATTTCTGAACCTTCACCAACACGCGTTACCGTACCTCCTTCAGTAAACGGTGCAGCCGCAGCAATTATTAACGCGGCTAAGGTTAAAGCCGCCAGCGAACGCACGCCCCATCGTAAGCAATTAGAGATAAAATCTTTTGGCCAATCTTCTAAACCTGGAAAGCTAAATTGCTTTACACCATAAGAAATGAATGGTAACAAGGCCAAAGGCAATAACCACAATAACTCTGGTTTAAAAAAATGTAGCGCATTCATGTCGTCAACTCACTATCTCACGGCAAGGTGGTTAGATTGAGAGTAAAATGCTTCTGTCTCATTTGCGCTTTGTCTTAAAAGCAATTTGGTGTTTTTTCTCTTTTTGACGTGCTAAGCGCTCAGCCATTGCCGCACGGTGAATCCACGCTTTGGTTTCTGGCATGGTGACTGCCCCCATGCTAGCATTTTTTCTGTGAAACACTTGCCAAGAAGTATTAAAAAACTGGGTAATTTCAGCTTTATCACTGCTTAAATAGGGGCATTTTTCAAACAAATTACCCAAAGTATTGGGATATAAACTTTGCCCTGCACTTGCTGCCAAACCTGTGTGAATTGCGCGTAAATCTTGCTCACTAAATCTTGCGCCTTGATGACCGCGCATTTGTCGTGCCAGTTTAGTGAGTGGACCAGGATTACGTGGCCACCAAGCAATTTTGTCTTGTACCCAAATCCACATACCACCAAATAATAAACCCAAGCCTAAGCATATCCAAGCCAATGACAATGGTGTGTAGGTATCAAAGCGTAGCGGAGGCGCATGAGGGCGATGCGTTTTTTCTTCAATATTGGGCGGCAATACGGGCGATAAATGAAAGCCTTGCGCTGGAATTTTAATGGTAATCGGCCTAGTGTCACCCGTGGTTGGCGGGATAGTTTGCAGGGCAATGGCGGGGATATAAACCTTCTGCGCAATTTCTACTGTGCCAAACACTTGCCAAGTAAAATCTAGCTGGATGTGAGTGCTGTCATCCTCATTCTTGCTGCTAAATAGCTTTACCTCGCGTAAATCTAACCAATTATTAACTGGTCCTTTAAGCGGAACGCTATCAGGGTCAAAAGTTTGCCCTTTTTTTAAATCAATCACTGCGTGCATCTCAATGATGTCGCCCAAAGTATAACCATTGGTACGCACACTCACTTTAATTGGCGCACTTAAAGCTGGGCTGAGTGGCTCGACTTTTGGCACCTCGGCGGCATATAAAGGTTGAATACACAGCAACATGACCAGTAAAGCCATTAGCCAAACCACTATACCGTCATTCCCGCCTACGTGGGAATGACGCAGCAGGAGGTTTGTTTTTTCAACGCCGTATTCGCCCAAATGAGGATAAAAAATCACGCGCTACGCTCCATAAAGTATTTGGTTAATAAAGCTGAGCTAAACGCACCACGAACTAAAAATGGTTTATTGCCATATTGACGGCTAGCTTCTTCTACGATTTTAACGTGTTGCGCTCTAATATCTGCTATTTGCTCGCGTAAGCTTGCACGCATCCACACAAATTGCCCTGCGCCTGTTTCTACATCACGCAAAATGGCAATGCCACTTTTAGGTAGTTCATCCACTTCTGCGGGGTCTTGCAACATGACTGGCACCACATCGTGGTGGCTGAGTTTTTTTAATAACGACTTGAGCTTGCCCGCTGACCAGCGAAAATCAGACACCAAAAACACTAAGCAACGCTTTTGCGGCAAATAAGGCACGGCCTCAAATAAGCCGTCGGCATGTTGACCCTGAGGTTTAATTTTTGAAAAATGATGGTTTACCCACAGCCACGCACCACGGTTGGCTTTGGGTGGCAACATGCACTGTTTATTGATAGTTTCGCCCGCCGCATACAAGCCAAACGCATCGCCTGAGCGATAAGCAGAAAGTGCCAATTGCGAGGCTACTTCTTGTGCTACGTGTAAGCGATTCACCTTACCCACATAGCCCATAGAAGCCGATGTATCGACCAACACAATCACTTTTAGGGCGGAATTTAAGTTAAAGTCATGCACCCAAATGTTTTCAAAAGGATCGCGCAGGCTTGTGCGTAAATCTAAGCGACGCGGGTCAGGGTTATCACGCAACATCACCACCGAGCGTAGTTGATCGCCAATGCCCGCCACCAAGCCATGGCTCGCCCCTGGCTGATGCCCAGAAGATCGCCAACGGACGTGGTAGTGGATTAAAGGTTGTTGCGCCATGATTGCTTTAAGCTAGCGTTAGGGCGTAGGCACGCTATGCAAGATGGCCTGCGTATAAGCCTTAGCTAGCCAGCTACGTTGCAATTCGTATATTGGTGTGAAAAACACACGATGCGCCACCACTTGGTGAAACACCGCTGCCACATCTTGCGGTGCAAGTTCTAATCTGCCATCTAACCAAGCAGAAACTTTTGCCGCACGCACTAACATGCTAGTGCCGCGCGGCCCCATTCCTGCAATCATGAATTCATCCATTTCCACATCAGGCAATTGAATGCCGTAATCTTGTGGGCGATGAGTAGCTTTACGTAAATGTTCGACAAAATCTTGCACTGCTTCGCCCGCTGTTACCGCATTTTGTATGATAGGTGCAAAGTCAGTAAGCGCATCAAAACCAATATTACCTGCTGTCACTTCCTCAATCAGCTTATCGGTATTATGAAAGCGTGTATCAAACGTCAATGCTTTATGCACGTTACTATCGTTGGCAGGGTTAATTTCCAACTCCATCAAAAAGCGGTCGCGCGCTGCACCTGGCAACTCAAACGTTTCTTCTTTTTCCACCGCGTTACGGTCAGCAAACACCAATAAATGCGGAAAGTAATACTCTTTATTAAACGCCGTAATACTGCGCTCTGCCATCACACGCAATAACAATGAATGCACTTGTGGTCGCGCACGGTTAATCTCGTTAAAAAAGAATACCGACAGATTTTCACCTTGTCCTAAAATGGGACCAGGATCAACCCGTGGCTTACCATCTTGGTCAATATACGTGTGATAAATCAAATCTTGTGGCATTAAATCAATTGTGCCTTCAATGCGCTGATATCCACCACCCAAGCCTCGTGCAGCAGCACGTAAAAGAGTGGTTTTACCCACGCCAACATTGCCCTCAAGCAACACATGTCCTCGCGCAAAAATAGCAATCACCATCGCACGAATCGCAGAGGCTAAACCTATCACAGTGCCATTTAGTTCACGCTCATAAGTGAGCGCACGATTGCGCCAATCTTCTAATAGTGCATTTTGTGAAGCTGACATAACACCCCCCGAGTTAGAGCCAGTTTTTATACTTTTACTGGTCCAAAAAAAAATATCTATTTACATGCAATTTAAATAATCCACAATCCCATTTAGCCCAAAAAATTTAAACAAAAATAGGGATTTTTTCCTGATTTATGTAAGGATAAATTGCAAAATTTGCGTGCGTTAAAAAAGCAGGCTTATTGCCTGCTTTTTTAACGCGTTGATACTTAATGAATCACAACACCCCAAGGGAAACTACCTACAGGAATATCCGTTATTTTTTCATTCTTAACGGTATCTATGACAGAAACACTCGCACTTCGTCCATTAGCAACATAAAGCTTTTTACCATCAGGGGTCAAAGCCATGTTCCAAGGACGCTCACCTACAGGCACAGTCGCAATAATGGTGTTATTAGCGGTATCAATAATGCTCACATTATGGTCGCCGCCATTACTCACGTACAAACGACTACCATCTTGCGATACCTTTACGCCATTTGAACGTAAACCCACTGGAATTTTATGCAATATTGCCCAGTCTCCCACTGAGACAACCTCGACTAAATTTGCCGCCTCGTTAGCAATATAAGCAAGTTTTCCATCAGGTGAAAAGCCAACACCACGCGGGTGCTTAGTAGATTGAATTAAGTGTACCGATTTGTGTGTTGCAACATCAATCACATCTACATTACCACTCTCTTCATTGCTCGCAAGCAACCATTCACCTTTGGGAGAATAAACACAGTGTTCAGGATTCCTGCCCTGCGTTTTACTTGTATGCACAAGTTTGTTCGTTTTTAAATCAACAAACGACACTGCATTTTCTTCTTCCAAACAAGCGGCAAGAATTTTGCCATCTGGTGAAATATCAATGCCTTCAGGCTCATCGCCCACTTTAATTAAACGCTCTTGTTTACCTTTAGCAATATCCACAACCGCCACCGCATTTTTATCACGCACGACTACATATAACTTTGTCCCATCAGGACTCATCGCGACTGCTTGTATTTTTTTACCAAATTTTCCTTTCTTAGGGAGTGTTTTCACTACGGTATCTGTACTGGTATCTATCACAGAAACCGTACCATCTTTTTCATTCGGCACGTAGGCCAATGGGGAAGCAAATGCAGTGCCACTTGCAAGCAATATAGCCAGCATTGCAGTGATTTTTTTTAATGCAATTTTACGAGTGTTCATGGTTAATTTACCTTGTTTTATTAAAAGGGTTTATTGATGATAAGTAGATAAAAAAAACGCCAGACCCTATGCGATGTCTGGCGATTAAACACTTTGGAGAGTGATTGAACACATCTTAGCGACTAGCATGTAGTCGCGATACATCATAAATCCCAAAAATATATAGGATAAAATCCCGAAAGTAACTTTGCTATTTAAAATACTTTAGAGATTGACTTCCCTTCGTTATCTTGTGTGAATATTTCAATTTTTTTCACCGTTTGTTTTAGCAAGCCAGCAGGTAAATCAAATTCAAATTTCACATTGGGATTTTCAGCAGTGCCTACACCAAATATAATTTGCATCACACTTATCTCATCGAATTGAATATCCGTATTTTTAACGTAAAAAGCAGGTTTAGTTTGCTTAGTTTTAGCATCTGTTTGCAAACCTGTGTACATTGGGTGCTTGACTTGCAAAGTGGCTGATGCACTTTCATGCAACTTATACGGTGAGTTAAGCTGAAATTTTATGGCCCCAGCACTGGCACGCACTGCCGCTTCATCTTCAGAAACCGCTCCAGCGCATCCTCCACCCGCATTAACCCGCACTGTTGCCATCAGCAATGCACCACTTTGTGTTTCAGCAATGGCGCGTATGGTTGAGTCGCTATCTAACCGCACTCTGGTTGAGAGCATGAGCTGATTAAATGCATAGGCAAATTTGTAAGTTGCGGCTAATGGAATGGGATTAGCATCAATGAAAATGTAGATGCTATTAATCGCATCATTTGCCTGATTTTGCACCTTAAGCGTAATAGGTACTTGTCCAGCATTTTCTGCGCCTAGTGGCGCTGTCATTTGCATTAAGTCGGTGTGATTTATCGTCCGTTGACTAAAAAAGGCCTCTTTAATCAAGGGCCAATTTTGCTCTGACAATTCAGCATAACCAGTAGTAGCAAGGCCGACGGCAAGCAAACATGCCAACAAAAATCCTCTTAATTTTATGCCTAGTAAAAGCATTATTAAGGAACTAGCTCGGTTTTGCTATGGTCGTGATTATACCGTGGCACTTGAATAATATCGCCATCACGCATTTCTGGCACTTTATGTACGCGTACTGTGCCAACTTTAATTTTGCCAGTTTTCTCGTCTAACCAAAAATCAATGTCGTAAATTTCGTCCTTACTACCTTTTTTACGAAAATCTGTACAGGCAAAAAACTGTCCGCTTTCTTTTAATTTACGCACGGGTTGATGAACACCAATAAATTCCAGCTCTACCTCTTTGCCAGTTTTGTCATCAATCAGCTTATACAAACCTGAGCTTGCTTCTTTTGATGAAACAATATGCTCCTCAATAGCAGACATCACCTCCCAACTACGTTTTTGCTCAGGTTCCCCTGGGTGTTCAGAAGCAGGAATCCACCACCATGGTTTAGGTTGGCGTTTCACCATAGCCCACTTATCACCATCTTTGCGCGGTGATTTGTAAATACGCACATCAAATAAATCCAGTTTGCCGTTTTTGGGTTTAACCCAAAAATCAATCAAATACTTTTTATCTTTGTCATCATTTGCAGTAAAAATCGCTTCAGGGAAAAAACCATAACCATGCAAGGTACGCATAAAATCAATATTGATATACTTCAAGGGCAACTGCTCACCTGTGAGTGAATCATGCACAAAGTAGATGCCGTTATTCTTTTTAGATTCGTCTTGAATATATTGGTGAATCCAAGCTTTAACGTCATCCACACTATACTTGCCCATGTCATCGGCTGTTTGCGTAACTTCACCTGCGGCAAAATGGTCTTTGGCACGCTCTAAATTGCGTTTAGGGTCTTTATTAAATTCTACTTTGGCATCTTCTGTACGAAAGCAATAGGTTTTGCCTTCAAACTGGGTATTGACAGAGCAATCGGTTTTAATGCGTTTGCCTTCCGCTAAGCCCATCACACATTGATTATCAAATTCGCCTTGAATAGCTGGTTTTATGGTTGATATTTTTTCAGCCGCCATGACTAATGAAGATAGTACTGGCAATATTGAGCTGGTCGTTAATAAGAGTGCTAGCGTAGCGCTAAATAAATTTTTGCGTGTGAATTTCATTTTACGCTCCTTGGTGATTCGCTTAAAATGCAGTTAAATTCATTATCTTCTATTAAAATGCTGTTTAATGTGACTATCATCACACTAAACAGCATTTTAGTGCGCAAACTATCTTGCTAATTTCACAGCTTAATTTGTTCTTGTTGCTTATTTTTCAAGAGCATTTTTCAAACCTACTGCTGCCGCGTCGTAAAGCTCGTTAATCGCCTTGTTAGCGGCTGGATTATCTGCACCTGGGGGCGCTTCCATGGTGTTGGCTTTGTTATAAAAACGAGCAGTTAATGTAACTGTAGATTGTCCTGCTGTTGCTGCTGGCTTCACTTGTAAAACCGTGCGATAGTTACTCACTGCAATGGTACTATCTTTGCCATCTACCATTTTGTAATCCATCTTCATATCCGCATCATTAGCTTCACGTAGTTTTTCTAAAAAGGTTGTACCATTTTTAAGTGTCACCAAACGATGTAACAGGGTTTTACCTTCTTCGTCTTTGATATTTTCAAGATTTACATTGGTGACATCTGGATGCCACTTGCCGATAGCACCAAAATCTTTAACTAATGCCCACACTGTGGCTGGCTCGGCCTTTATATCAAATTTTTTTTCCACCTTTTGTCCGCTGGGTCCATGAGCAGAGACGCTGAGTGGCATGACACAAACCATTGCTAAAATGCTTAATATTCGCTTCATACATTCTCCTAAAATCTTTTTACTTTTTACCTAGACTTGGCGTCTTTTCTTCAATTAAAAAGGCTATGTAATTGGCTTTTTCTTGGGGAGTACAATCACTGCCTATTATCTCGTTACAATGCTCAGTAAACTGTTTTTCAACATGCTCTATATCGTCAAAACGTTTAGCATTCACTACTGGCGATAGTGGTTTAATTTTTTTACCAGTCACTATATGTTTACCGAAGTCAGCTGGATTCTTTGTATGGCAAGATGCGCAGGCCAAAGGTTTCCCTGGGTTTTGACGATCGCCCTTAAATTGAATTACTTCACGATAAAAAAAAGATTTACCTTCACTAGCAGAAGACCCCGTGTATGTAGAGTCTTGCATTTTAGCGATGGCTTCATATCTTTTAACCAACTGTTGCGCGGTGTCAATGTCGGCATATGCTTGACAGGAAAATGATAAAACTAGAGCTACGATGATGTTGGTGGTGTATGTTTTCATGTTATGCCTCAAAAAATTAAAAATAAAGAAGCGCTGAAGGAACTCGCAAAGCAGCGAGCTGTTTTAACTAACCAAATTAGTATGACCAATTATTTCAAATATGTGAAAGACACTTTAGGTGAGTTACTTCCCGCTTTTA
>JABFSF010000100.1 GCA_013140755.1 Methylotenera sp.
AGGCTGTTTTAATGTTTGATAGGCTTCATTCGCCAAGGTGGCGGTTTGCATAGCGGCTAATTTATCTGCGCTGGTTGCGGTAACAAAGCGGTCAGGGTGGCTTTCAGATTGAATTTTACGAAAGTTTTTATCTAACTCAGGCAAAGAAATATCAAACTTTACTTCTAGCCTAAAAAACTCAAAGTAATTTTGACTCACACTGTAAAGCTTTCACCGCACCCGCACTCATCTTTTACATTGGGGTTGTTAAACTTAAAGCCTTCGTTTAAGCCTTCTTTGGTAAAGTCTAATTCTGTGCCATCAATGTAAACCAAGCTTTTTGGATCCACAATCACTTTCACGCCATGACTCTCAAAACTTAAGTCTTCTGGCTGCATTTCATCCACAAACTCTAGCGTGTAAGCCATGCCAGAGCAGCCAGTAGTTTTAACACCAAGGCGTAAGCCAATGCCTTTGCCACGGTTAGCTAAAAATTTTTCAACGCGGCTTGCCGCGGCTTCGGTTAAATTTATTGCCATTGCTTATGCTGCCTCTTTTGCTGCTTGTTTTGCTTTAATGTCCGCCACTGCCGCTTTGATAGCGTCTTCTGCTAATACAGAACAGTGGATTTTAACAGGTGGCAATGCTAATTCTTCTGCAATTTCAGAATTCTTAATGGCATAAGCCTCTTCAATGGTTCTGCCTTTGAGCCATTCTGTCACTAATGAACTTGAGGCAATGGCTGAGCCACACCCGTAAGTTTTAAATTTAGCATCTTCAATCACGCCAGCATCGTTCACTTTAATCATCAATTTCATTACATCGCCACACGCAGGTGCACCCACCATGCCTGTGCCAACTTGTGGGTCATTTTTATCTAAACTACCCACGTTACGCGGGTTTTCGTAGTGGTCTAATACTTTGTCGCTATAAGCCATTTTAATTCTCCTATGCGCTTAAAATACATCGCAAACTCATCGTTGACTGCGCCTTGCCGTACTATTCATACTGTCTGCGGCTAGTCGCCTTGATTTTGCTTCCTATTTTAACCGCTTGTTGTGTATCAAATTGTCACAAAAAACTAATGTGCCGCCCACTGCACTTTGCTAATATCAATACCATCTTGGTACATTTCCCAAAGTGGTGATAACTCACGTAGCTTGCTAATTTTTTCTTTTAAAAGCGCAATGGTGTAATCTACATCGGCCTCAGTGGTAAAGCGCCCAATTGAAAAACGAATCGAGCTGTGTGCGAGTTCATCGCTTCTGCCCAAAGCCCGCAACACATAACTTGGTTCTAGGCTTGCAGAAGTACATGCCGAGCCGCTAGAAACCGCAATGCCTTTGATTGCCATAATGAGCGATTCGCCTTCCACATAGTTAAAGCTAATGTTTAAATTATGTGGAATACGATGCGCTAAATCACCATTGACGTAAGTTTCTTCAATCGTTTGCAAGCCAGCTAACAAACGGTCGCGCAATGTGCGAATACGCGCGTTTTCAACATCCATTTCTTCACGTGCAATGCGAAAAGCTTCGCCCATGCCCACAATTTGGTGTGTAGCGAGTGTGCCTGAACGCATCCCGCGTTCATGCCCACCACCGTGCATTTGCGCTTCAATACGAATACGCGGTTTGCGGCGCACATACAATGCACCAATGCCTTTAGGACCATACGTTTTGTGTGCGCTAAAGCTCATTAAATCAACAGGTAATTTTTCTAAATCAATATGTACTTTTCCAGTGGCTTGTGCAGCGTCCACATGAAAAATAACGCCATTCTCACGGCAAATGTTACCAATGCTTTCAATGTCTTGAATTACGCCAATTTCGTTATTTACCAACATCACAGAAGCTAATACTGTATCAGGGCGAATGGCAGCCTTAAATTTTTCTAGGCTCACCAGTCCGTCAGGTTCTGGCTCTAAGAAAGTGGCACTAAACCCTTGGCGTTCAAGCTCACGCACGGGGTCAATCACCGCTTTATGCTCGGTTGCCACGGTAATAATGTGTTTGCCTTTGGTGCTCGCGTAAAAGTTGGCTGCGCCTTTAATGGCTAAATTGTTTGATTCGGTCGCACCAGAAGTCCACACGATTTCACGCGGATCAGCATTCACTAACTTAGCTACCTCATTACGTGCTTCTTCTACCGCTTTTTCAGCTGTCCAGCCATATGGATGGCTGCGAGACGCAGGGTTTCCATAATGCTCCGTTAAATACGGAATCATTTTAGCCGCTACGCGCGGGTCGACTGGCGTGGTGGCGGAGTAATCTAAATAAATTGGGTCTCTATCCATGTTGCTTACATTTAACTTTCTAAGTTGCTATTTAAATTTTTTCATCAGGCTG
Organism: Methylotenera sp.; assembly: GCA_013140755.1. Classification (GTDB taxonomy): domain Bacteria; phylum Pseudomonadota; class Gammaproteobacteria; order Burkholderiales; family Methylophilaceae; genus Methylotenera. The sequence continues at coordinate 2,328 of JABFSF010000100.1, forward strand.
CCATTGCAACCATTTGTTTTAATTGATTCAACACTTGCTTTAGTACGAGCAAAAATTGGTTTACTTGTTCGCTTGTATTGTTTGCATCTAAACTCACGCGAATTGCCCCACGTGCCAAATCTGGTGCAATGCCCATCGCGAGCAATACATGGCTAGGCTCAGTGCTATCACTTGAGCAAGCTGAGCCACTGGCAACCGCAAAGCCTTTTTTATCTAAGGCCATCACCAAAGTTTCACCTTCAACGTTGTTAAAGCCAAAAAAGCTGGTATTGGGTAACCGCTTAGTATTTTCTGCAAATATTGTGGCACCTAACTCATGCAAACCTGCTTCCAATTGTGTACGTAATTGCTGCGTTTTTTGTGCATGGCTGGTTAAATTTTTAACGGCTAATTCACTTGCTATGCCAAACCCTACAATCGCAGCTACATTTTCGGTGCCGCTTCGTAAGCCTTTTTCTTGGCCGCCGCCTAACATAAACGGGGTCATGTCCACACGTTTATCCAAAATTAAGGCACCTGCACCCAGTGGGCCGTGAATTTTGTGGCTTGAAATCGTCATTGCATTCACGTTTAAATCCGCAAAATTCACGGGGATTTTACCAAATGCTTGCACTGCATCTGTGTGTGTGTAAGCACCATTTTTTTTGGCTAATTCGGCTACGTGTGCAATCTCTTGTATTGCCCCCGTTTCATTGTTGGCTAACATCACCGAAACCAAACTAGTTGGATTGCGCAAGACACTTTCTAAATTTTCAAAATCCAGTTTACATTGTGCATTTACGTCAACTTTTGCTAGTTTAAAACCGTGGGATTGCAACATCTCAGCTGGGCGCATCACACATGGGTGCTCAATCGCACTAATGGCAATTTGTGTGTTTGGCTGTTTTGCTGTCATGCCATTGATGGCAAAATTATTCGCTTCCGTGCCGCTGGATGTCAACACCACTTGGCTAGGGTGAGCACCCACTGCGCTGGCAATTTGCGCACGTGCTTGCTCTATTGCATCACGCGCGGTCCTACCATACGCATGGCGACTGGTGGCATTACCTTGTTGCGCAGCCATAAAAGGCAACATGGCTTGCATCACCTGTGAATCAAGCACGGTAGTGGCATTATGATCAAAATAAACGTGTGTCATTGATTTAAGCGTGAGTTAAGCGCAAATCTCAGAAATTTTGGTTTTTCGTGGCGAGAATTGAATGGCACTCGCAGGTAAGCCCGCCTCTTTTTTGCGTTGATTATCAACTAAATCAGCCAAACTTACGCCAGAGAGATAGTCTAAAATCTTCACATTGAGTGAAGCCCATAAGTCGTGCGTCATGCATTGGCCTTCATCATGGCAGTTTTCTGTGCCGCCACATTGCGTAGCATCAATCAGTTCATCAACAGCAGCAATAATGCAAGAAACGCTAATTTCAGCTGCAGGTTTCGCTAGACGGTAGCCACCGCCAGGGCCACGCACACTAGAGACTAAGCCTTGTTTGCGTAAACGGCTAAATAACTGCTCAAGGTAAGAGAGTGAAATATCCTGTCGCTCGCTAATGCCTGCTAATGTGACAGGTTTGGTCACCTCATTTAATGCAATATCAAGCATGGCGGTCACTGCGAAACGGCCTTTGGTGGTGAGTCTCATATTTAGTTAGCTGCACAAAATCAAGGAAGACTCAATGATATAATAACCTAGTATTTTAGTCAATTATTATAGTGCGCATTTTTAAAAGGATTATCCATCAATAACGCGAATAAATCATTAAATGTGAGGAAGTAAGCTTGTGTCGTTTTGTTTCGTGTTTTTAGACTTGTTCGCGGATTAAGGTTTTTCTGGTTTTTTGCTCGCAAACGCTTGCGCCAAATCAGTATCAGTTTTTTCATCCGTCAGTTGAGCGATTTGTGATTTCAGTAATTGCAGCTCAGTATCTTGTGTGTTGGCGTGGTCAAGCAAGCTATGAATTGCTTTAATCATTGGGTCATTTTCGTCATTACCCACTGCGTATGCAGCAAAGCCAATTTTGTTAGCAGTTTCTTCACGTTGCTTAGATTTTTCTTCTTCTAAAATCCGTGCTGGAATGCCCACTGCAGTTGCGTTGTCAGGTACATCTTTGACCACCACGGCGTTTGAGCCAATTTTAGCGTTTTTTCCAATGGTAATAGGACCTAACACTTTTGCGCCTGCACCAATCACCACGCCCTGTTCAAGCGTTGGGTGGCGTTTACCTTTGTTCCAGCTTGTGCCGCCCAATGTTACGCCATGATAAAGCGTACAATCATCACCAATGACTGCAGTTTCGCCTATTACCACGCCCATGCCATGATCAATAAACACGCGCCGCCCAATAGTCGCACCTGGGTGAATTTCAATACCAGTGAGCCAGCGTCCAATATGCGAGAAAAACCGTCCCGCCCAAAAGAAATCGGCCTTCCATAGCCAATGGCTAAAACGGTGCATCAGCAAAGCGTGCACACCTGGGTAAGTAGTGATAATCTCAAAGCGTGTACGCGCCGCAGGGTCGCGCTCAAACACGATAGAGATATCTTCTTTAATGTGATTAAACATGCTGATATTATGCCATAACTAGAGCTTTACTATCGCTGATCTTAATAGCGCGTATGTTTTTTAGGTGTGACTGAGAGCGTCAAAATGCCGCGCAACAAATTAACTTCTTCTTTTTCTAGTCGAGTTCTGCCATAAAGCCTGCGTAAACGCTCAAACAGTTTTTTAGGCGCATTGGGGTTAATGTAGCCAATATGTGTGAGTGTTTCTTGCAAATGCGCATAAAAAAGTTCTAATTCTTCTTGCGTGGCAAGCGTGGTGGCCTTTTCATCATAATGTAGCTTACCCTCGGTGATGCTCATACGAAGTTCATAACACATAATTTGTACCGCTTGTGCTAGATTAAGTGAGGTGTATTCAGGGTTGGCGGGAATCGTTGCTAGCACGTGGCATAAATCTGCCTCTGCATTGCTTAAGCCGCTCATTTCAGTGCCAAATAGCAGCGCGACTTGCTGGTTAATGCCTATTTGGTGTGCTTCGCTTGCGGCTTCGCGCACGGTTAATACTTGCTGAGAAAGCGCACGTTCTTTACCACTTACGCCAATCACAAATTGGCAATCAGTAATGGCTTCTTCAAGGGTGGAGGTGACCACGGCTGTGTCTAATACATCTGCAGCGTTGACTGCTAGCGATTTTGCTTCGCCATCAGGAAAGTGTTTGGGACGCACTAAATATAAGCGATGCAGCCCCATGGTTTTCATCGCGCGCGCGGTAGAGCCGATATTGCCTGGGTGGCTGGTTTGACATAAAACCACGCGAATGTTGTTAAAAATAAACTGTGACAATTTGGGGATGCGCCTAATAATGCTAAAATAGCATTTTAACAGTTCTTTAAGAAATTTCCGTTATGCACCCAATGCTCACCATTGCAGTTAAAGCCGCGCGTAAAGCTGGCACTATTATCAACCGAGCCTCGCAAGATGTTGGCTCACTGACTGTGCAATCTAAAACATATAATGATTTTGTCAGTGAGGTTGACCGCGCCGCTGAGCAAGCCATTATTGATGTGCTTAAAGATGCTTATCCAGACCATGGTTTTTTGGGTGAAGAAAGTGGTGAGAGTAACCAGCAAGCCGAAAATATTTGGATTATTGATCCCTTGGATGGCACTACCAATTTTTTACATAGTTTTCCGCAATATTGCGTTTCTATCGCCTTGCAACAAAAAGGCGTACTCACCCAAGCGGTGATTTACGACCCCGTGCGTAATGATTTATTTACCGCCACCAAAGGTCGAGGCGCGTTTTTAAACGATAAACGTATCCGTGTGACTAATCGCGCTAAGTTACAAGATGCATTGATTGCTACGGGCTTTCCATTCCGTGATTTTACGCACTTAGAAACCTACCTCAACATGTTGCGTGACATGATTAAAAAAACTACAGGCATCCGTCGCCCAGGCTCTGCTGCGTTAGATTTAGCTTATGTTGCTGCTGGTTGGGTAGATGGTTTTTTTGAAATCAATTTATCCGCATGGGACATTGCCGCAGGAGGCTTGTTGGTGCAAGAAGCAGGCGGTATTGTAGGCGATTTTGAAGGCAACGAGAGTTGGCTAAAAACGGGTAATATTGTGGCAGCCAACCCAAAAGTGTTTGCGCAAATGTTGCAAACGCTGAGCCCCCATTTAACTGAGTTGCTTAAGTCACCTAAGTAAAATTACTCAAAATAACAAGAATCAATTGAGCCTCATTAAAAAAGCGCGGAATAAGTGAGCGAGCGGGATGAAGTGCAACTGCATACTTGCAAGGGGCATCCCAATTAACCAAAAGTTGCTAGAACCGCACGAGTCTTGCCCGTAAAATTTACCCTTTAATCGTAAAGATTACGACCAATCTAAAGCTGCTAAAGAAGCAAAATCAGTGCGAAAAGTGGGTTATTTACACGTCAAAGCGCATTATTCATACGCCAGAGGCGTTTGGTACGCAGGAACCGAGAAAACGCAGTTTCGGCGTAGGCTAACCTTTCACGCAGAATAACCAGCTTCAGTTAGTTATTCTGCGGGGATGCCAATAGCTGGTATAGCTAGCCAAAAAACGCGCTTTGCGGCAATTTGCCCGCGTAGCCACGCATGAAGTGTTTCTTTAAACTAAATCAGAGTTGACGTGGTTGAGATATAAATTACAAAAATTATGAAAGGTTAAGAAATTGTTAATCCGAGTCAAAATTTATACCAAGACTCAGTTAAAATGAACATTCTGATAGAGTTTATAAGTTGAGCGGTGCTTTATGATTAGACTTAGGTTTTTTTTATCTAGTTTGTATCTCAAAGCTAATCGCTTTACAACCGAGTTTTTAAAAAAACTCGGTTGCGCGTTGTTGTTATCATTTGCCTTGCCCGCATGGGCTGTAGTTGATTTGAATAAAGATTTTTCCCCAATCAACATTGCACCAGGGCAAACCTCTACTTTAACCATCAACTTTTTTAATTCTAATACTATTGCAGCAACAGGTTTAGCATTAACTGACACCTTGCCGACAAATGTGGTGGTTGCGCCTACACCAGCGGTAAATAACACTTGTGGAGGTACAGTAACGGCTAACGCAGGCGCAACAAGCGTGGCGATTTCTGGGGGTACAATCCCTGCTGGTACGGGTTCGGTTTCAGGGACTTGCCGAATTAAAGTGAATGTGACCTCAAGCACTGCGGGTACTTACACTAATACAATCCCACTTGGAGCGGCGACCTCATCTGAGCCGACGAGTGCGCAAGCGGCTTCTGCCACATTGAATGTGAGTAGTTTGTTGCCCATTACTGCGACTAAGGTGGCAGCTCCTGCTTTTATGCATTTTGGTGGCACCAGTACGTTTACAGTCAACATTACAAATCCCAATTTAGTGGCATTAAGTGGGCTGGCATTTACCGATACTTTGCCAACTTTAATGGTGTTAGCTACACCCTTAACAGTAAGCAACACGTGTGGTGGGACCCTGTCTAATAATCTAGGTGGTGTATTAGCCGCAGGCGCATTAGGCGTGAGGCTAACAGGGGGTACGTTGGCGGCAAGTAGTAGTTGTAGTATTACTTTTGTAGTAACACCGCCTAATGGGACGAGTTATGTAAATACGAATACAACCAATAGTATCGCAACCATTACCAATGTTCAGGGTGCGAATAAAACAGGGACGACTTTTGCTAGTTTATTGGTTACGACAGGTGCGCAAGTTGCCAAAGCATTTGCTCCAAGCACCATTAACGCAGGAGCTACTTCAACCTTTACGCTCACATTACGTAATTTCAACACCACCGCAATTACCAATGCAAATATTACCGATAATATGCCTAGCGGCGTAACGGTGACTGCACTCACTGGCAATACTTGTGGTGGCACACCTAGCTTTACTGCAACGAGTGTTAGTTTGGTCAATGGTACTGTACCTGCTGCACCCAATGTAAGTCTTGGAAGTAGCATCTGCAGTATTACCGTTACAGTCACGGCTAATCCTTCTGTTGATACGACCTATACCAATAGCGTGCCAGCAGGTAGTTTAAATGGGGTGAACTATAATGCGGCAACAGCAACGTTAAACGTAAAGTTAGGTGTGAATGCGACCAAAGTATTTAGCCCTGCCAATGCGCCGCAAGGGAGTGGGTCAACTTTAATCATCACCTTAAATAACCTGACCGCTGCACCTGCGATTATTACTAGCTTTGCTGATAATTTGAATACTATGGGCACTGGTATCAGTATTGCACCGAGCCCAGCCGCGAGTAACACCTGTGGAGGTACGCTTATAGCAACGCCTAGTAGCACCTTAGTTTCAATGACGGGTGGGAGCATTCCTGCCGCTAGTAGTTGTACGATAACAATCCCAGTGATTACAGCAGTGAATGCCACGATAGGTGGCACGCGCACTAACACGATTGCTACTGCGGCGTTGGTGACAAACCAAGGCAATAACACTACGCCTGCGACTGGTAATTTTATCATTAACGAAGCCACGCCGATTAGCAAATCTTTTGTACCTAGCATCATTGCCCCGAGTGGCGTTTCAAGGCTGACGATTACTATCAATCGGGTTGCTAATGCACTGGCACTCACGCATGTGGATTTAACCGACAACTTGCCATTAGGGCATACGATTGCGGCTACACCTAATGTGGTGAGTACCTGTGGTGGCACGGTAACAGCAACGGCTGGAAGCAGTAGCATCATACTTGCTAATGGTAGCTTGCCTAGACCTAGTACTGGTGCGGCAAGCATCTGTACGATTGCGGTCAACATTCAAGCCCCCGCAGGAACGGGAGCGGCCACTAACACGATTCCAATTGGAGCATTAAGTACGGCAGAAGGTTTAACTAATGGCAGTGCCGCCAGTGCAACCCTTACTCGCAGTAATATCACGCCTGCGGTTGCACTAAATAAATCTTTTTCGCCTATTTCTATCAACGGTGGTGCACCTTCTGTGCTCACTATTACACTGGGTAATACGGCAGTTGGTGCGGTGAACCTTACCAATGTTGCAGTCACGGATACTTTCCCAACGGGAATGCAAGTTGCCAACGTGCCAGCGGCTAGTTTTAGTGGTGCGGGATGTACGCTAGGCACTGTCAATGCTACCCCTAGCGCGGGTAGTGTGAGCTTAAGTGGTGCAAGTATTACAGCAGGGTCAACATGTACGCTGACTGTGAATGTGACCGCAGTAAACGATGGTAATTTAATCAATAGTATTGCGGCTGGGGCGTTGACTTCTTCGCAGGGGGCAACGAATACCAATAGCCCCAATGCGACTTTGACCATATTGCGTAATATGAATATAGGTAAGTCGTTTAGCCCAGCAGTGATGCAAGAAGGTGGCACATCCACTTTAACTTTAACACTGTTTAACACCAATACAGTGACGCGTGATGGTTCAGCAACGGCGTTGGTAGATAACTTGCCTTTTGGTATGACGGTTGCGGCTGGAGCAACGAGTACCACTTGTACAGGGATGACCATTGTCGCACCTGTCAGCGGTGGAACAATTACACTTAATAACGGCACTTTCCCACCAAGCTCTAGTTGTATTATCACGGTGCCTGTGACGGTTGCAACAAAAGGAGCTTACACTAACACTATTGCAGCGGGGGCACTCTCTACCGTGCAAGGAAGCACAAACCCAGATGCAACAAATGCCACGCTAACGGTGTTGGCAAGGCCAACCATTGCTAAAGCTTTCTCGCTGACTTCTATGGGGATTGATGGCAGTACAACGGTGACCTTTACGCTCACTAACCCTAATGCTAGCACCTATTTGCCAAGTGGGCTCACGAATGCGAGTTTTACTGATAATTTACCTGCGGGGATGTTCGTCAACAGTAGTGCAGTAGGGGGCACTTGCGTTGGGGCGAATACGAATATATTTTCAATTGGTCAAACGAGTTTAAGTTTTAGCGGTATTACTGTTCCATCTAATGCGGCAGGCACAGCAACTTGCACGGTAACAATCACGGTAACCGCAAATGCAGCAGGTAGCTATAGCAATACCGCGAGCGGAGTTTCAACAGCCCAAACGCTTGTTGCAGGCACCGCGAGTAATGCGGCAGTCTTAACCGTATTGCAACGCCCAACTATCAGCAAAAGTTTTAGCCCAGCAGAAATTGCACCTAATGGTGTTTCGGTCTTAACTTTTACCTTAAGTAACCCCAATAGTGTGGCGGTCACGTTACCAAGCAGTGCATTTACAGATATATTCCCGACTGTACCGAGTGCAATGACGTTGGCGAATACAACCGTTTCAACCACTTGTGCGGGTGCGAGCATTGTAGATTCAGGTAGTGGTGGTATCAATGCGGGGGATGTGGGCATGCGGCTCAATGGTGGTACGATTCCTGCAAATGGTAGTTGCTTGGTCACCGTGCAAGTCACAGCGAGTGCTTCTGGGGGTTACAATAATACCAGCACTGTGCTGACTACGAATAATGCAGGTACGAGCTTATTCCCTGCCAATGCATTGCTGACGGTGTTTAATCCACCTACATTAAGCAAAAGTTTTTCACCGAGTAGTATTACGCCTAGCGGCAGTAGTGTGCTGACTATTACGCTATCGAATACCAATTCCTCAGTGGCTACTTTAAGTGCCAACTTAGTAGATAGCCTACCAGCAGGGGTGACTTTGGTAAATGCTAGCTTTGGGGGCACTTGTAATGTTGCTTCAGTAAGTGGCGTTGCAGGCGGTAATACGCTCACGTATGCCAGTGGCGGCACAGTTCCAGCTAATGGTAGCTGCACCATCACTGCAAATGTCACGAGCAGTACAGTGGGTGCTGTCACTAATACCATTGCAGCAGGCGCACTGCAAACGGATAAAGGCAATAATGCCAGTGCTGCCAGTGCTAATTTAACCGTCACCAATGCCCCCATTGTAAGTAAAGCTTTTTCACCTGCTAAGATTGCGCCTAATGGCGTGAGTGTGTTGACAATAACGCTCTCAAATAATAATCCATTAGCCACTTTAAGTGCTGATTTGGTGGATACATTCCCCGTAGGTGTGACTTTAGCTAACGCAGTATTTGGTGGTACTTGTGATATAGGCTTGGTGAGCGGTGTTGCAGGTGGTAATACGCTCACTTATACCAGTGGGGGCACAATTCCAGCCAATGGCAGTTGCACCATCACGGCAAATGTCACAAGTAGCACGGTAGGCGCGGTGACCAATACTATCATAGCGGGTGCGCTACAAACTAATCGAGGGAGTAATGCGGGGGCTAGTACGGCAGATTTGACCGTCACGAACCCACCAACCGTGGCAAAAAGTTTTACGCCAAACTTAATGCCAGCAGGGGCTACCAGCGTACTAACGATTACCTTGGGTAATAATAATGCCTCCATTGCTACGCTCAGTTCCCCTTTAGTCGATAATCTGCCAGCGGGAGTCACCTTAGTCAATAGCAGCTTTGGCGGCACATGTACGGGCGTGAAATCAGGCACAGTTGGCGGCAATACGCTGACTTATGCAAGTGGCAGTGTGATTCCTGCTTATGGGAGTTGCACGATTACCGCTAATGTGACAAGTAGCACAGCAGGTGCGGTAACTAATACGATTGCTGCGGGCGCATTGCAAACTGATAATGGTAGTAACTTGGTGGCCTTGGCAAGCTTAACAATTATTACTCCACCGAGTATGACTAAAAGTTTTACACCTGCCAGCATTGCACCAAATAGTACCAGTGTATTAACCATGACGTTAAATAATCCCAATCCTGCAATTGCCACCCTGAGTGCAAATTTAACCGACACTTTTCCCGCAGGTCTTACTTTGCTCAATACAACATTTGGCGGTAGCTGTACAGGTACTAAGTCTGGGGCGGCTGGTGGCAATACTTTAACGTATGTCAATGGTGCAACGATTCCAGCTAATGGCAGTTGCACCATTACGGCAACGGTTACAAGTAGCACGGTGGGCACAGTCACTAACACATTAGCAACTGGTAGCTTGCAAACCAATAATGGTAATAATACTGCCCCTGCCGTAGCCAATTTAACGGTGAGTAGTAGCCCAATTGTAACGAAAGCCTTTAGCCCAACCAATATCAACCCAGCCGCAGCAAGTGTGCTCACTATTACACTTAGCAACAGTGCCGCCACGGTTGCTACCTTGAGTGCGCCCTTGGTAGATACTTTTCCAGCAGGGGTAACTTTAGCGAATATTACCTTTGGGGGCACGTGTACGGGTGCAAAATCTGGTGTAGTCGCTGGCAACACCCTCACCTATGCGAGTGGTGCAACGATTCCAGCCAATGGCAGTTGTACGATTACTGCAAATGTCACGAGCAGCGCAGTAGGAACAGTCACTAACACCATTGCGGCTGGTGCGCTACAAACTAATCAAGGTAATAATACAGCCGCCGCTACAGCTGATTTAATTGTAAATGGTCGTCCAACTGTAAGCAAAAGCTTTTCACCTAATAGTATTGTTAGTGGGCAAACCAGTTTGCTAACGATTACTTTAACTAATCCCAATAGCCCGTTGGCAACGCTCTCAGCTAACATGGTGGATACTTTTCCAGCAGGGGTGACTTTAGCGAACACCGCTTTTGGGGGTACTTGTACAACAGCCTCTGTGAGTGGTGTGGTGGGCGGTGGCACGCTTACCTATGCAAATGGCGCAACCATTCCAGCTAATGGCAGTTGCACCATTACGGCAACAGTTACAAGTAGCACGGTGGGTTCAGTAATCAATACGATTGCTGCGAATGGCTTGAGAACTAATTACGGCAATAATCTTGTAGCCGCTTCAGCTAATTTAAATGTGACCAGTCACCTGCCGCTATTTACGTTTACTAAATTAGTCAATGTTGTTTGGGACCCTATCAATTTAGCTAGCAATCCTAAGTATATCCCTGATGCCTTGGCTGAATATACTTTAATCGTGAGCAATGCGATGGGTACTGCAGATAATGATTCTGCCGTGATTACTGATAGTATTCCTGCCAATACCGCACTATACGTAAATGATATTGCGGGTGCTGGTACTGGCCCAGTTTTATTCATACAAGGAGCGACTTCAAGCACGCTTAGCTACACCTTTAGTACCCTTAACAGCTTGGTAGATGATGTGGATTTTTCTAACAATAATGGTGCAACATGGGGGTATGTGCCTACACCAGCCAGTGATGGTTGCGATATTGCAGTGACAAATTTACGTATTAATCCTAAAGGCAGTTTTGTTGGCAATAGTAGCGTACCTAACCCAAGTTTTAGTGCAAAATTTCGTGTTTGTGTGAAGTAGGTCAACAGTGTGAATTAAGTCACATGCGCAATCACGAAGCGAGCGGTATTTCGGGTAAAATACGGCACTTTTGATTTTTCAAGATTAAACCGATGTTACTTCAAGACGAAATTTCTCGCCGTCGCACCTTTGCGATTATCTCTCACCCAGATGCAGGTAAAACTACGCTCACCGAAAAGTTGTTATGGTTTGGCGGTGCCATTCAAGTAGCAGGCGAGGTGCGTGGGCGTAAGGCGGCACGCCATGCAACGAGTGACTGGATGGAGCTAGAAAAACAACGTGGCATTTCGGTAACGTCATCGGTCATGCAATTTCCCTATCGTGAACACATGGTGAATTTGCTTGATACTCCAGGTCATGATGACTTTTCTGAAGATACATACCGTACATTAACAGCGGTAGATTCTGCCGTAATGGTGATTGACGCGGTCAATGGCGTTGAAGCGCAAACCATTAAATTGCTCAATGTGTGTCGTATGCGCGATACGCCCATTATTACCTTTATTAACAAGCTAGATCGTGAAAGTCGTGAACCTATTGAATTGCTGGATGAAATTGAAACTACCCTAGGTATGGAATGCGCGCCTATGACGTGGCCAATCGGCATGGGTAAAGGTTTTAGAGGGGTTTACAATTTATATACAGACACGATTTATTTCTTTGATCCACGCGCTGAAAAAGGTACGTCTGAAATTATACAGGGTTTAGATAATCCGCGTTTAGACGAGGTGTTAGGTCAAGTGGCGGGTGAGTTGCGTGTGGATATTGAGTTGGTGCGCGGAGCCTCGCACAGCTTTGATAAAGCGCGCTACTTAAGCGGCAAACAAACCCCTGTTTATTTTGGCTCGGCTATTAACAACTTTGGTGTGCAAAGTTTGCTAGATGCGGTGATAGACTTATCGCCACCACCATTGGCCCGCCATACTGCAAGCCGTGTGGTGGCACCTGATGAAGCTAAGTTCTCTGGTTTTGTGTTCAAAATTCAAGCGAATATGGATCCTAAACACCGTGATCGCATTGCATTTTTACGTGTGTGTTCAGGTCGCTTTGAGCGCGGTATGAAAATCAAACAAGTGGCGACAGGCAAACAAATTGCCGTGAATAATGCCATTACTTTTATGGCGCAAGATCGCACCACCATGGATGAAGCGTATTCGGGCGATATTATTGGTATCCCCAACCATGGCACCATTAAGGTAGGCGATACCTTTACTGAAAATGAAATGCTTAAATTCACGGGAATTCCAAGCTTTGCGCCTGAATTTTTCCGTCGTGCACGCATCAAAAACCCCATGAAAATGAAGCAATTGCAAATTGGTCTGAAGCAGCTTTCAGAAGAAGGTGCAGCGCAATTATTTCGCCCATTATTAAGTAACGATCTGATTTTAGGCGCGGTAGGGATGTTGCAATTTGATGTGGTTGCACATCGTTTAGAGCATGAATACAGTGTGGATATGGTGTTTGAGCCTTATGATTGCTACACCGCACGCTGGTTAAGTGGTCAGGAGGCTGATTTAAAGGCAATCGCCGATAAGTATGGCTTTAATGTGGCATTAGATGGTGCTGATGGCTATGTTTACTTAGCCCCTAATCGCGTGAACTTGCAAATGGCGCAAGAGCGTTACCCTGATATTCAATTTTTAGAAACACGTGAAATTGCCTAAAGCAACGCTTACTCTTTGCCCTTGTGAAAGTGGTCAGGTTTATGTGCGTTGCTGTGAACCTTATCATTTAGGCGCAACTGTGCCGACAGCTGTTGCTTTAATGCGGTCTCGGTATGTAGCTTATTACTTAGGATTAGAAGTCTATTTATTAAAAACATGGCATCCTGACACGCGTCCACTAAAACTCGATTTGTTCGAGATAGAAAATGTGCGTTGGATTGGTTTGCAGGTTAAATCAACGCAAATGCTTGACGATCGCACCGCCACAGTGGCATTTGTTGCGCGCTACAAAGTTGCAGGTAAAGCAGAACGTTTGGTTGAAAATAGCTTATTTAAACGCGATGGTGAGAGTTGGTTTTATTGGGCAGCTGTTGAGGCTGAAAATCTGCTTTAATCTGTTTTTATGATGGGTATTATCAATCTGTTGATTTTTGCATGTTGTTTTTTTGTATCAATCAAAAAAAACTTACTTCTGAACCTGATGCTTTCTTTGCTATAACTTCCTCCATTAGGTTACAATACGCGCACTTTTAAAAAGCCAGTAAGTTTAGTCAAAAGATTATGTTTACAGTGATGAAGTTTGGGGTTGATTGGTGTTAGAAAATTACTTTCCTATCTTGTTGTTTATCCTTGTTGGTTTGGCTGTGGGTATTGGCCCTCTAGTTCTTTCAAAAATTGTATCTCCGAGTCGTCCTGATTCTGCAAAAAATTCCCCTTATGAGTGTGGTTTTGAAGCTTTTGAAGATGCGCGTATGAAGTTTGATGTGCGCTACTACCTTGTGGCAATTTTGTTTATTCTCTTTGATTTAGAAATCGCATTTTTATTCCCGTGGGCTGTGGTGTTACAAGAAATCGGCTTGTTTGGCTTTATTGCAATGATGGTATTTTTAGGCGTGCTCGTGATTGGCTTCATCTATGAGTGGATGAAGGGCGCGTTAGAGTGGGATTAAGCAAATGAGTATTGAGGGTGTTTTAGAAAAAGGCTTTGTTACCACAACGTTAGATACGGTAATTAACTATACGCGCACAGGCTCGTTATGGCCGATGACGTTTGGTTTGGCTTGCTGTGCAGTTGAAATGATGCATGCAGGTGCTTCTCGTTACGATTTAGACCGTTTTGGTATTGTATTTCGCCCAAGTCCGCGTCAGTCCGATGTGATGATTGTAGCAGGTACGTTGGTGAATAAAATGGCACCTGCTTTGCGTAAGGTGTATGACCAAATGGCCGAGCCACGCTGGGTGATTTCAATGGGTTCATGTGCTAATGGAGGTGGTTATTACCATTATTCATACGCAGTAGTGCGTGGCTGCGACCGTATTGTGCCGGTAGATGTATATGTGCCAGGTTGTCCGCCAACTGCTGAGGCTCTTTTGTACGGCATTATTCAGTTGCAAAATAAAATTAAACGTACGAATACAATTGCCAGATAACTTTAAAGCAAAAATAATATGTCAGCTAAATTAGAACAGTTATTAGCCAATTTAAAGGCGGTGTTAGGTGAAAAAATCACCAAGCACACAGTCGCTTTGGATGAGGTGACTATCGAGTGTGGGATGTCTGATTATCTGGCGGTGTGTCAGTTATTGCGCGATGCGCCGAATCTTGAGTTTGAGCAGTTAATCGACTTGTGTGGTGTAGATTATCAAAGTTATGGTGATGGTGCGTACGATAGTTTGCGTTATGCAGTCGTTGTGCATTTCTTGTCTGTGAGTTTAAATCAACGCGTACGCTTGCGTGTGTTTGCAGTGGATGAAGACTTTCCTATTTTGCCAACCTTGGTTGATTTGTGGCCAGTGGCTAATTGGTTTGAGCGTGAAGCGTTTGATTTATACGGCATCATGTTTGAAAATCACCCAGATCTGCGCCGCTTATTGACAGATTATGGTTTTGTTGGCCACCCTTTCCGTAAAGATTTTCCGATGATAGGTAACGTTGAAATGCGTTATGACCCTGAGCAGCAGCGTGTGATTTATCAGCCTGTTTCTATTGAATTGCGTAACAATGTGCCACGTGTGATTCGCAACGACGGAGCGCACTCATAATGGCTGAGATTAGAAACTATACAATGAACTTCGGTCCGCAGCACCCTGCGGCGCATGGTGTATTGCGTTTGGTGTTGGAGTTAGACGGTGAAGTGATTCAGCGTGCTGACCCGCACATTGGTTTGTTGCATCGTGGTACTGAAAAGCTTGCGGAAAATCGTACGTATTTGCAAAGCGTGCCTTATATGGACAGGCTAGACTATGTGTCTATGATGTCTAACGAACATGCTTATGTGATGGCGATTGAGAAAATGCTGGGTATTGATGTACCAATCCGTGCGCAATATATCCGCGTGATGTTTGATGAGGTTACCCGCGTACTCAACCACTTGTTGTGGATTGGCGCACACGCCTTGGACGTGGGCGCAATGACGGTGTTCTTGTATGCGTTCCGTGAGCGTGAAGATTTGTTTGATGTGTAC
>JABFSF010000125.1 GCA_013140755.1 Methylotenera sp.
CAAAATACAAATCATTGCCTGCACCACCTTTAAGAGTATCAGCCCCCCCCCCACCATCTAGGGTGTCATTGCCTGCATTGCCTATTAAGGTGTTGCTATATTTACTGCCTGTGAGGTAGTTATTGAGACCATTACCTGTAATACCTGAAACGCCGTTATTCAACGAACTCATTTCAGCATTTTCAATTTGCAAGAATTGCGCGGTAGTCATGTCTAAGGTGATATCAGTGCCAGCAAAAGTCACTTTATCCGTACCGCCACCCGCTAGCTCAACCAATGTGTCAACGCCAACTGCATAGCCCTCGTATGTGTCATTACCTGCGCCGCCCACCAATGAATCAGCCCCACTAGCACCAACCAGATAATCATTACCTGCGCCACCTAATAACGTATCATTGCCATTAGCACCATACAGATAATCATTGCCCGCGCCGCCATCAAGCTTATTATCAAACTCGTTACCATACAGATTATTAGCAACGGCATTACCTGTGGCGTTAAGTGCCGTTGCACTGCCACCTTGCAATTGAATATGCTCTACATTAGCTAAACTTGCAATTGAGAAATTAATTGAACTCGTCACGTAGTCTTGACCCTGATTTGCCAGCTCAATGACTTTATCGCCTACATTATCCACATAGTAATTATCGTTACCCAAGCCAGCTTTCATGGTATCTGCACCAGCTTTACCATCTAAAGTGTTGTTGCCATCATTACCTGTGATAACATTGATTAAAGTGTTACCTGTACCATTAATGCCATTTAAGCCCGTGAGCGTAAGGTTTTCGACCAGCGCACTACCGAATGTGCTTAAACTAAAATCTACTGATGATTGCACGGTATCAATCGCACCATCAGCACCATATTCGCCTATATAATCCCCAACATTATCTACAATATACACATCGGCACCATCGCCACCATATAATCCATCACTATCAAAGCCACCGTTTAGGGTGTCATTACCACCATCGCCTATAATAGCATCACTGCCAGCACCACCAATCATCATATTATTGAGTTGGTTGCCAACCACATAGCGGCCAACACCGCTCGTAATGGTAAGGTTTTCAACAAATGTCCCTAAAGTAAAATCCACTGAGGTGTAAACCGTATCTACCCCGCCTGTGCTGGCAACTTCTACCACGGCATCGCCAGCATTATCTACCACATAAGTATCGTTGCCATTGCCGCCGCGCATAATGTCAGTACCTGTGCCGCCATCTAACACATCGTTACCATCGCCACCCTCTAAAATATCAACACCCGCTAACCCATTTAAAATATCGTCACCCGCCAAGCCAAACATGATGTTATCGCCACTGGAGCCTCCAATATAATTACTTAGCGCGTTACCACGCCCTGTGGTGTTGTCACTGGCCATATAGAGGTTTTCAATGCCAGCACTTAAGTCACCCACAAGCTGCTCTGCCGCATAAACGCTATCCACACCACCCACGCCTGTATCTGCCACAATATCAGCCGCATATACGTCGTAGTAACGATCATCACCTGCGCCACCATCTAGCTTATCTACACCGTTGCCGCCAACTAGCTCATCATTACCTGCACCGCCTAATAAGGTATCGTTGCCATTTCTACCATCAAGAAAATCATTTCCACCTAAGCCTGAAAGCACATTATTGTAGCTGTTACCGTTAATGCCATTATTCAAGTTATTACCCGTGCCGTTGACGTTGCCATACCCCCCCAAACCTAAATACTCTACATTATTTGATAAGGTGTATGAAACGCTGGAATAAACATGGTCACCCCCCTCGTTAGCAAGCTCGGTCACTACATCCCCAATGTTATCCACTATATAAGTATCATCACCAGCACCGCCCAACATCGTATCTTTGCCAGCACCGCCATCTAGCGTGTCCTCAACCGTTGAAGCCACTAATTTATCGTTACCAGCCATGCCATTCAATACAAAATGGCTGTCAAGCCCTATGACACCTCGAGTGGCAGTAATCACATTATTTAAGGCATTACCAGTAGCTACAAGGGTGTAGTTATAATTTTGAGAATAACCCGTCACATCTAAGTTTTCTACATTCTCTGCCAAAGTGTAACTATTGCTACCATAATCAAATCCGCCAGAGTTATATCGAGACAAAGTCACCTTCGCAGTATCAATGCCGCCATTTGCAGCTTCATTAATCGCATCTGCCTCATAGCTAGTCCAAGTAAGCCCTGCGCTTGGGTCTATATAATAAATATCATCACCCAAGCCGCCAAAAATAACCTGCCCACCAACGCCTTGGTTGGTTTCTATCGTATCGTTACCTGCTGAGCCAAACACTGCTGCTGCGCTACTTGAAATATAAGCCATGAGAATTCTCGCTTTAAATTTAGAATCAATTAAACGTTAAAGATAATAAAAAAATTGGATTGATACTGGATGCTACCACAAAACAAATTACGCAACATTGTGAATAAAAACATTGTGCGCTGCACATTAGCAACTTATACCTGAAAAGAGAGCTTGTCAAGCCGTTAAGTATTGGGATATTGGGCTTGTATTTTAGCCACAGCAAGCGTAGCCTGTGTGAAACACGAGGGAAATAAATGCAGTGGGTTACAGTCACATTACCCCCGTATTGCATACAGGCTGCTACTTGCTAGTTGTTACATCAGAGGGCGTAATTGAGTGAATGCGTGTTTACTTAAAACAATCAGCGAATGTATTCTAACCCGCCCATGTATGAGCGTAATACCGCAGGGATTTTTACAGAACCGTCTGCTTGCTGATTATTTTCAAGCACGGCAACTAGCGTGCGCCCGACTGCCAAGCCAGAGCCATTGAGTGTGTGTACTAACTCTGGCTTGCCGTTTTCATTGCGAAAACGCGCTTGCAAACGGCGTGCTTGAAAAGCCTCACAATTGCTTACTGATGAAATTTCACGGTAGGTATTCTGCGCAGGTAGCCATACTTCTAAATCATATGTTTTAGCTGCACCAAAGCCCATATCGCCCGTGCAAAGCGACACCACGCGGTAAGGCAACTCTAGTGCTTTTAAAATATTTTCCGCATGGCCGACCATTTCTTCTAGTGCCTCATAGCTTTTGCTTGGATGCACAATTTGCACCATTTCTACTTTATCAAACTGGTGTTGACGTATCATGCCTTTGGTGTCACGCCCATAAGAGCCCGCCTCGCTTCTAAAGCATGGCGTGTGTGCAGTAAGCTTAATCGGCAGACTTTCTAAAGGAACAATTTCATCACGCACGGTGTTGGTGAGGGTGACTTCAGAGGTGGGGATTAAATAAAGCTTGCTATCGTTGTGCTGCATAGAGAACAAATCTTCTTCAAACTTAGGTAGCTGCCCCGTGCCACGTAAGGTTTCAGCATTTACCAAGTAGGGTGTGTAGCACTCTTCATAACCATGTTGCTCAGTTTGCGTATCTACCATAAATTGCGCCAAGGCACGATGCAGTTTGGCAATCTTTCCTCGCATCAAGGTAAAGCGCGCGCCTGAAAGTTTTGCACCTGTATCAAAATCTAAGCCTAGCGGCGCGCCTACATCTGCGTGATCTTTAATTTCAAAATCAAAAGTACGTGGCGTACCAACTTTACGCATTTCTACATTATCGTTTTCTGATAAGCCTTGAGGCACGCTCTCATGCGGCAAATTAGGTACATTCAACAAAAAGCTTTGTAACTCAGCTTGCAACTCACTTAAACGCGCTTCATCAGCTTTTAATTGGTCACCCAAGCCTGCCACTTCCGCCATAATTGCACCCACATCTTCGCCTTTGGCTTTTGCCATGCCGATTTGCTTAGAAGCGTTATTACGCTTAGCTTGCAGGTCTTGCGTGCGCGTTTGCACGGTTTTACGCTCGGCTTCTAATGCCGTAAACTTGGCGGTATCAAAGTCAAATTTACGTTTTTTAAGTTGGCTGACAACACCGTCTAAATCATTTCTTAATGCTTGAATATCTAACATTTCATTTTCCTAAAATCATTTTTTAGCCACAGAGAGCACAGAGTTCACAGAGAAATTCTTTTTATACCACTCACTAATTTAGTTTCTGCAAAGTTAATCAAAAGCCCGCGTTTAAAGCCTGTGGCTTTTAAATATGAGAGCAACTGAGCCATTGCAAACTCCGTCAAATTATTTTGCGACTTTAACTCTACTATCACTTCACCAAAAACTAGTAAATCCAGCCGTTGTCCTTGAATGACCAAATTTTTATAGATTACATCTACTGGCACTTGCCTTTGGTATGAAATTTGACGCAATTCAAATTCTCGGCAGAGTGCAGCTTCATACACCGACTCAAGCAATCCAGCACCTAAAATACTATGAACCTCAATTGCTGCCCCTATAATTTGGCTTGTTAAATCGTCAGACATTTTTTATGGTTTTGGTTTTTTCTCTGTGAACTCTGTGTT
>JABFSF010000093.1 GCA_013140755.1 Methylotenera sp.
CTCCTCAGCCCCCCTCGCAAGCCCTCCCCCATTTTCAAGGGGGGAGAGCTTGCGAGGGGTACTGAATAAGTACCCTAGAGTTTGTAAATGTTAATGTTGGGCATGAAATTAAAGTCTTTGATGTTATAGGTATAAAGCGGAATACTATAAACAATCGCCGTCGCACCAATAATGGCATCAGGAATTTGTAAGTTGTGGCTAAGTTTAAAACTTTCTATTAACTCAATCGCCATCTTTGAAATAGCACTGTCAACCTGTACGACATCATAGAAACGTAATTTCTTTTTCATTTGCGCTAATTCAGCTTTATTTCCCATGCCTTGGTAAAGCTCCATAAGCGTGATAGCAGATAAAGCAATTTTTGTTAAACCGATTGTTTCCAAATGAGCAATGGTTGTATTATTGCCATTAAACGCATGAATAAAAATATTGGTATCACATAAAATCATTATTCTGATTCCGAACGTTGCCAAGCCTGTTCTCTAATATCAGCAATAGTTCTAGGCTGCTTTTCCCATATTCCAAATAATTCGCTAGCATTAATCTGCTTATCACCTTGGGTTATTTCAGGTTGGCGTTTTTTTTCATCGGCTTGATAACGTGTTTTGATAAAAGCAATAAAATCCTCTATTTGATGTTGCGCTTGAGGTGGTAATTGTTCTATCTCATAAACTAATTGTGTTGCATCCATCATATTCACCAATAGTATTTAATGTGTTTTATATCGTAGCTTCTTGTGGCGTTGAGTGGTCCGCAATCTGCACAACTTGATTCATTAGGTCATAGTCTAGGACTATAGTGGTCATGGCTGTTCTCTTATGCGTTGTGGATTGCAAAATAATTTTTAGTTGGGTTGTTGGATTGCGTGCCTCAGGCTAGGCTACCTCAATCCTGTTTATTTATCTGCTTTACACCCAAATCTTTACAAATTTTATTTGCCAAAATATCTTTGATTTCGGCATGTCTAGGAATCGCTGAACGTTTGTTTAGTTCTGGGTTATGCCACCATGAATGCCGCCCACCCTCGCGCAATAATTCACAGCCTAATGCCGTTAAATACCGTATTAATTCTGAACGTTTCACAGCGCAATCAGCTCTTCCCGATAGTGTAAACCCGCGTTTAATAACGCTTCTTCACGGTTAAAAGCCAAAGCTTCTTGCAGCGTGATTTTTAAACTCTCAATTAATTCGTCATGCGTGGCTTCTTGGCAATTCACGCCTGGGATTTCTTCAATCCAACCTAGCCACCAGTTGCCATCTTGTTTTATTACTGCGGTGTATTTGTTGCGCATTGTTTAACCTAAATTTAAAGTATTGTCGCTTCGGTTGATGCAAGGAGGCTCAAGGTTTGGCGGCTGATTGTTGGGTTCCTTAAGTCAATCCAGCCTTAGATTATGAGGATTTTCCATAGTTTAAACTCTCTTTACACTACGCCTTCCAACATTCCAATTCGAAGCAGGGTGATATCCTTGATATAAATTATTAAAACTGTTTCTTATCAGGATTGAGTTCACAAAACATGAAAGTTCTGTAGTACAGCAATTCAAAATATATTCTGGGGAATATGACTTACATCGGCGAACGAAGTCTTCCCTGATAACAAATTGATGGCTATTTTTGTCTTGTAAATACCATATCGCTTCCCACACATTATTACGAATATTTTTATTAAGTTTTTTCCCTGTTAAAAAACCTAATGAACACATGTAAGGAATTGGATTGCAAATAATTAAGCTATAACAACCATCAGTTAAATTAATTCCTTTCAATACGTTATGAAGATGTGTTTTTATTCCACCACCTGCATCCGATGGAGACTTACCTTGGGCAGGTGCTTTTGGTTTTAAGGTCATAGCAACTTCGTCGTGGACATATTCACTCTTATGAGGCGACTCTAAAACCAATAGGATAACTTTGCTTTCAATAGAAACATCACTTGCTGATCTATCTCGGAAATTAGAATCAATCCCATTTAATTTATATGATATTAATGATGCAGGTAATAGCTGTGTAACTTTGCCTTTGTAGACCTTGATGTTGTAACGCCACACATCTGGAACAACATGTTGATCTTGAAAAATATTGAGATAATCAATATTATCCTCTTGAATACAATAGTCTTTTACATCTGTGATTGTAAGAGATGAAATGTCAATCTCATCGGTGTAATAATTAGTGCCATTACAATAAACCTTGGCTCTTATGTTCATTGGTTGATTCTCAAAAATAGAATGCGATAATTGCGCTTGGCTGATAATAGATGTCAATGTTCCCGCCTTAAGTTCCTTATGTTGCGGAACAGGCACGGTAATGGTTGATGAGCCGATTTGTTTTTGCATAATGGCGTGGCTGCCTTTTTGTCGTACTGCTTCAAAACCATGTGCTAATAATATCAGGCAAACTTCTTTACCCGATAAAACCTTTACCTTACCCAAAAGCTATCTCCATTGAGGAAATATAGGTTTCACTGTAATAGCGTTGGTTGATTTCTTCTTTTGAGGCACATTCAAAAAATAACTCCACGGCTTCTTTTAAATTATCTTTGGCTTCTTCTATGTTTGAGCCTTGGCTGGCAATATCCAATTCAGGACACAGGGATACATAAATATCATCTTCTTTATGGATAATTGCTGTCAGTTGTTTGTAGTTCATAATTAATTTTCCGCTTACACCATTGTAACTAAGACTAGGAAGTGATTCATTAAAAAGCAGTCTTCCAATCATTCAATAAAACAATATGCCCTAGGTGCTGTGTTTTGTGAAAATGCTTTTTGTCCGCCGTGACAAACTGGCAATTATGAATAATGGCCAAAGCATGATAACAAGAGTCATAAAATGAAGGAAAGCCTGACTTAATATGGCCTGTTTCACAAATTTCCAGCGTTTTTGCTATATGTTTCTCATCCAGTTCAATGGTATGCAATTGTGTTTTTTGGAAGTCAGCAATTAATTCATAAACTTCATTGACAGGGTAGTTTCCTATATTAACAGTTGCTAGCACTTCATAGATAAATAAACTGGGAACAAGTATATCCACTTTATTTGTAATAAGCCTTTCAATGAGTGCATTTGCCTGATAGCTATCAGATTCTTCTAAAAACTGTTTGCTGAAAACGCACGAATCCAAAACAATTTTGTTGCTCACTCCAATGCTGTCCCATCTCTCAAGCTTCGTACAATCTGCTCAGTTGAAAAATGAGATTTAACAGGCTTGATGTTTCTTAGTTTATCTAAAAGATGCTGTCTATTTTCTTCATCATCAGGGATAGTTAGTTTTTCTTTAGCAGCGGTATTGAGCAGTCTATTAATGATTTCATTAACTGAAATATGCTCTTGTTCAGCCAGTGCTTCTAATAGTTTTTTTGTACCATATTCTAATTCGATAGTTTCCATATAACTCACTTATTCATTATTAAAATGAGGAATGATCTGTTTCAATATATCTATCAACGCTTGAACCAAACGCATTTGCCAGCCTTATTTTGGCTCATATTGGTTAGCCTCACGAGCTGAAAATATCGTAAACCATGCAAGTATCACCCCACCAACTCTTCCAAACTCAGCCCAAAAAGCCCGAGCATCTCGATCTAAAAATCAAACCGCGACACTACGCGAGGTCTTTCTTGCTTCTAAAACCGTTTAGCAATTCAACCAGCTCATGGACTGTGGTGCTGGGGTTGTCTGTTGCTGGATCTGTTTTGCCTTGGCTACTATTACTAACCCAAGATTGCAGTAGCCTTTGTGCATTGCGTATAGCGATAGTTTGCAGTTCGTCATTTATCAATTGATTAAACAGCTTATTTTTTGCGTATTGATAGTTTTTATCTAAAATTTGACAAAGTTCATCCCTATTAATAGCGGTATCCCTATATTTATAATGCAGTAAATACCAAATTTCAAAACAGGGGTTTGCATAAGCAACTTTAACTCCCTTACTAGCCGCTCTCGCTATGGCTAACTTAAAATCTTCTAGAGTGTGGCCGCCGCCATTGGTTCTTTCTTCATCACGATCAATCACTATCCATTGATGCGTAAAGTCCTGATAGTTTGGATGGTTAAGCAAATCTTGTAATACCCCATCCGGGTTAGTGTGTTGGTGTGTTGCGATAACTAACGAGGCGGCGGCAATCGCGTGATTGCTTTTAAGGTCGTTAAAAATAGCCCTGAAATATAAAGGTGCTGATTTACTGTCTTCACAAGCAATAAGCAGTGTCTCGCGCTCATTTCTAGTCTCTTGTATCCGATTCGCCTTTTTAGCCAGCTTCCGCGCTTTTTTGTTGCTCTCAAAACTTTCTGCGCCTTGTCTTCTTGCCATTACAACATACCTATGTATGGCACTGCACCAAACCGTCCTTGTAAATAATGCTTTTCCAAATTATCGGTAGCCCT
>JABFSF010000116.1 GCA_013140755.1 Methylotenera sp.
GTTATTAATGAATTTAAAATCGAAATATTGTGCCATGAAGAAGCAGTGGCAAACTTGGTCGAAGTCATACAGCGCGTCGGACATACTGGTGATCACGAGGAAGGCTGGATTATCGTTACCGACGTTTTGTCTGCTGTACCTGTTGGCAAGGTTCACAACTAAAGGATGGTTATGCAAACTGCTCAAAGTGTAATAGTTTTTGCACTCTATCCTGCTGTGGCTGTCATGGCAGGTGGAGCCATTGCACTTTGGCGCACCATGCAGCCCAGACTTATCAGCGCAGTGCAGCATTTTGCAGCTGGTGTGCTGTTCTGTGCGCTTTCTACTGAGTTATTGCCTGACCTAGTGCATCGTAAGATGCCGTGGGTCACGTTATTGGGTTTTACTCTAGGTGTCATCGTGATGCTAATGGTTAAACACTTCGCAGAAAAGTTTGGGCAAAAGGGAATTACTCCTTCTCAACAGCAGCCAACCAGTCTTATTGTGATACTAGGTTTAGACATTGCACTGGATGGCTTGCTCATTGGGTTGGGTTTTGCCGCTGGTCAAAAACAAGGGCTATTGCTGACGATTGCATTAACGTTGGAAGTGTTATTTTTAGGCTTGTCTGGTGGTGCTGCACTCCAAAGTTCAGGTGCCAGCCGTAAACGTGTGCTCCTTATCACGTTAGGGTTTGCCTTTACACTAATCGCTGGAGCTTGGGCAGGAGTCATATTGCTCGCTGGTGCCTCAGATATGCTGCTTGATGCAGTTCTCGCCTTTGGTTTAGCGGCGCTGCTCTATCTAGTGACTGAGGAGCTGTTGGTAGAAGCGCATGAAGTGCCTGAAACAAGTGCGCAGACAGCCATGTTTTTTGTAGGGTTCATTTTGCTCTTAACGATTGAAATGTTTATCTAATGTTATTAATAAAAAGGTGAAACTCATGAGTAAAGAACATAATCATATTACCGCTTCGACTATAAAAGCCGAGTCATCTACAAAAGAGCTTTTTGATACACTAATACTTCGTATTGAAAAAATGGATTGTCCAACAGAAGAGTCCTTGATACGCCACAAACTTGAGGAGATGCAGGGTGTTGAAAGTCTTGAGTTCAATCTAATACAACGAAAACTGACTGTACGACATCATTTGCAAGACCCTGAACCAATTATTGCTGCAGTCGCGGCACTCGATATGCAGCCAGTCGTTGAAAATGCCTTTAAGCCTTCATCAGGTAGTTCGCAAGCCATTTTTATCATCGACAATATGGACTGCCCAACCGAAGAAGCATTGATTCGTAATAAGTTATCAACGATCAAAGGTATTACAGATTTAGATTTCAACTTGATGCAACGTAAGCTGACGGTGACTCATACCTTAGTTAAATCGAATGCTATCAAACAAGCATTAATTGCTATAGATATGCATGCTGTATCCTTGGTGGCAACAGCAGTAAGAGAGCGATCAAATGACATAGCTCTACCAAATTCACATAAAAAGTGGTGGTTATTAGGTCTTGGTGGTATTGCAGCCATCTTAGCTGAAGTGATTGCTTGGTCTGGCGGTTCGGATAAGTCTTGGCCTGTAGTGGTGCTCGCACTTTT
The DNA here is from genome assembly GCA_013140755.1 of Methylotenera sp. Lineage (GTDB taxonomy): Bacteria > Pseudomonadota > Gammaproteobacteria > Burkholderiales > Methylophilaceae > Methylotenera. Next base: position 1,585 of record JABFSF010000116.1, read on the forward strand.
TGCAATTACAGTCAGCGGTACAGGTACCTACAAAAAGGGCTGGATTGCCCTCAAAAACCTTAACCTCAACATCAACGCCTTGATGGCGATTGCTGTAACAGGTGCAGTTTTAATTGAGCAGTGGCCAGAGGCAGCTATGGTCATGGTGCTGTTTACCCTGGCTGAAATGATTGAAGCCATGTCGCTGGATCGTGCACGTAATGCTATTCGTGGCTTGATGGAAATGACGCCTGATAAGGCAAACGTTTTACAGGCTGACGGCACGTGGAAAGAATTAGAAGCTGCAACAATTACCATTGATATGATTGCTCGTGTAGCACCAGGCGAGCGCATTCCATTAGATGGGGAATTGACTAAAGGGCAGTCTGCAGTGAATCAGGCACCAATTACTGGTGAAAGCATACCGGTCGCCAAAGCTAAAGGTGACAAAGTTTTTGCGGGCACCATTAATGAAACCGGCTCGTTTGAATATCGTATCACTGCAGTACAAACTGATTCAACATTGTCTCGCATCATACGCGCAGTAGAGGATGCGCAAGGTAGTCGCGCGCCTACACAACGTTTTGTAGATAGCTTCGCCAAAATATATACACCTATCGTGTTCATTGTGGCTTTGGGGATTGCAGTTCTTCCGCCACTTTTGTTTGGATTGGCATGGATGCCATGGATTTACAAGGCACTGGTGTTATTAGTCATTGCTTGCCCGTGTGCACTGGTTGTATCGACACCAGTCACAGTTGTGAGTGGTCTTGCAGCTGCTGCAAAAGCTGGGATTCTGATCAAGGGTGGTGTCTATTTAGAAGAGGGGCGAAAGCTTAAATCATTAGCGTTGGATAAAACAGGAACGATTACACAAGGTAAGCCGGTTGTAACCGACGTAGTGTCTTTGAGTGGCGAAGAAAGTCAGGCAATGAGATTAGCGGCTACGTTAGCTGGCCGCTCAGATCACCCCGTGTCAGCTGCACTCAGTAATCATTTTAAGTTGCAATCTACATTGGTTCTAGAAGATGTTACTGACTTTGAAGCTATCACTGGACGTGGCGTTAAAGGACGCATCGGCAATCAGTGGTATTACTTAGGCAATCATCGTTTGGTTGAAGAATTGGGCATATGCAATGGGGCTACAGAAGCTGCATTGAATAAGCTGGAGGCGGAAGGTAAAACAGCTGTCATTATAAGCAATGAAACTACACCGCTCGCTGTGATTGCTGTAGCAGACACTGTTCGAGAGTCTAGTCGTCAAGCGATTGTTGAATTACATGCCCTAGGAATTCGCACCTTAATGCTTACCGGAGATAATGACCTCACAGCGAAAGCAATTGCTAAAAGCGTTGGCATTGATGATGCAAGAGGTAATTTATTACCTGAAGATAAGCTATCTGCCATTAATGAAGAGTTAAGCAAATATGGCACGGTAGGCATGGTAGGTGACGGCATCAACGATGCGCCTGCGCTAGCTAAATCCAGTATTGGTTTTGCGATGGGAGCTGCGGGTACTGATACTGCGTTAGAAACAGCAGATGTCGCTTTAATGGATGATGATTTACGAAAAATTCCACATTTCATTCGATTAAGTATTAAAGCAGCTGGTATTTTAAAACAAAATATTATCATTGCCTTAAGTATCAAGGCGGTGTTTTTGGTACTCGCTTTTATGGGCGTTGCGACACTATGGATGGCGGTATTCGCCGATATGGGTGCAAGTCTGATTGTAGTATTTAATGGTTTACGCCTGTTGAGACGAGGCTAAATAATAGTGCCTAATTTACACAAAAAACGTTAAATTTTTTTAAAAGGAATTAAAAATGTCAGGTTCACATTCACATGGCGCAGGCATATCCAGTAATAAAATGTGGTTCGCTACCGCAATCACATTTGCCTTTTGTTTGGGCGAAGCTTTAGTGGGCTACAAGTCCAATAGCTTGGCATTAATGGCTGACGCTGGTCACAACTTTGCCGATGCTTTGGCATTGGCGCTATCAGCTTTTGCACTATGGATTGCGACTAAACCCGCAGATAACAAGCGTACATTTGGCTATCACAGAGTGGGTATTCTTGCTGCGTTAGTCAATGCGGTTGGGTTAGCCGTAATGGCCATCGTAATTTTCTGGGAAGCAATTCAACGACTACAAACGCCTGAGCATGTGCAAAGTACGCCGATGATATGGGTAGCTTTGTTGGCAATTATTTTGAATTCGGGTATTGCATGGTGGCTTGCATCTGCGGCAAAAGAAGACTTAAATATCCGGAGCGCCTATTTACATATGATGGGCGATGCAGCCGCTTCTTTAGGAGTTGTCATTGCAGGCATTATCATCGCTTTTACAAGCTGGTTTATTGCTGATCCTATCGTATCAATCATCTTTGCATTACTGGTCTTATGGAGTTCTTGGAGTATCTTCACAGAGTCAATTCAGATGCTTTTAGAGGGCACTCCTGCTGGCATGGAGTTGGCTGAGGTAGAGCGGACTATTCGTGCGGTAAATGGAGTTCTAGATGTACATGATTTGCATGTATGGACTGTTTCATCAGGCCTGATTGCTTGTAATTGTCACATCTTGGTTTCGGAACAGAGTGTAAGTTCTGCACAGAAGATTCAGGCTGAAGTTGCTCATGAGTTAGAACATGACTTCAAGATAAGCCATTCAACGATTCAAATTGAAGCAGAGGATTGTGGTGGTCATGATCATGCTGTGCTTAGTGTTCAAGAGCATGGGCATAATCATGCGCATTGAGAGCTTTACTCTGATCAGATAGGTAGCCTCAAAGCAGACTGTCAAAAAGAAGAGTTAGCAATCAAATTGCAGCATAAGTCGGATGACTTGCCCTCTACTAAATCAGACCCAACACAGTCTTTGCCAGAACACCAGAACCTATGTTCGCCTTGCTGAAGCTACAGCATTGGCTCCGTAATGCTTCGGGTGTTTTGGAACACGCACACATCGATTAATCTTGGTACAATGCACCGGTCCATGTCTCACTTCGAGAACTACATCTCAAACATGTACAGCGCAGCAAACTGCTCTCGGAAGCTAATGCGTAATAGAGATCAATACCTGTTGTCGGTAGTGAAAAGGTAGAAGACTGTTGTGTGATTCAACCGACCCATAGATATTATTTCTGGGTGTTTGCGAGAAAATCCCAACCATTGTCTTTTTAAGATTAACTAGAGTTTACATGATCTAAATTAGTCAGATCCAACCCTAGATTGTATATAGTCAAATAATTTTAGTGAAAATAAATGAATCAATATAGTTTTAATAAGTTACAAAAAAGAATACGCAGAGAAGCAGGCAAGGCGATAATAGACTTTAACATGATTGAGGATGGTGATTTAGTCATGGTGTGTCTTTCCGGAGGTGCTGATAGCTATACTATGCTTGATACCCTTGTATATTTTTCTAAAATAGCTCCAATAAATTTTAAAGTAATTGCTGTAAATTTGGATCAGAAGCAACCAGGGTTCCCTGAAGACGTTTTACCAACATATTTAAAAAGTATAGATGTCGACTTTAGAATAGTAGAGCAAGATACTTATAGCGTAGTTAAAGATAAAATCCCAGAGGGTAAAACTACATGCTCATTGTGCTCTCGGCTGCGTAGGGGCATTCTGTATAAAACAGCAAAAGAGTTAGGTGCAACTAAAATTGCGCTTGGACATCATCGGGACGATATTTTACAAACACTATTATTAAATATGTTTTATGGTGGAAGTTTGAAAGCGATGCCGCCAAAATTGAGGTCGGATGATGGAGAAAACGTTGTAATAAGGCCCTTGGCTTATTGCGCAGAGAAAGATATAAAGAAGTACTCTGAGATGATGAGTTTCCCGATAATCCCATGCAACCTATGTGGATCACAGCCAAATCTGCAAAGACAGGTTATGAAAGAGCTTTTAGTTAAGTGGAATAAAGAGCATCCAGGAAGAGTCGAAAGCATGTTTAGAGCAGTTTGCAACGTAGCGCCTTCGCATCTGCTAGATAGAGAAATGTTTGATTTTTCAACGTTCACTTCAAAGTCTAAACTTGCATACGATACAGATATGGTTGTAAAAGAAGATTTTAAAACAATTAACTTTGTAGATTAGCCGGTTTGGTTTTTCGTATTGTCTGGTAAAGGATCATTTAACAGGTGATTACCCTTTTCAATCAGTGAAACGTTGTATATCAGTTGTGTATGCCGAAGCAATAGTGTTTCATATTTAATAGATAGCTCAGTTAGTTCAGATTTAAGGCCTTGGATATTTTGTTCATATTCATTGATGGATTTTGGATTGGTTTTATGTGCATTACGAGTTTCTTTTTGACGCCTTTTCGCTTCGTTAAACGATATGTGAATGTTATTGTTTCGTGAAAGTGATTGGCGGGACCAAGTTGAGTCACCCTTTTTAAGAGTCCTTTCCAAGTGTTCCCTTAGGTGCTCCCATGATAGTAATTTACTAGCTGGCCACTTACGCAATATCTGAAGTATTTCGTTTTCGTCTTTTGTGGAAATCTTCTTAGCACCCATATCTATTCCTTGCTACATTCACAATTTTCGACTCTTAGTTTATTGGTTAATTCTGAAACGCTGAATGAACCAGTAGGCGCAGAAAAAGTAACGATGGTACCTATTTTCACAGATGCATCATTTTCAATGGCAAGGATTTGTTCACAACGTTCTAATGTATCCTTGAATTGTTGTAAGTGTTTCTTAACTGGGAGATTGTCATTCCCTTCAGCTACTTTTTTGTTGGCATGTTCAATCATGTGAATGGAGTAATTTCGCATGTCATGAATTATTGGTAATCTTTTTTTATCACCTTTTTGCCACACTGATTTATTGCATCGCATGCAGTCACCGAACATTTCGCATGGGTTAATTGACCAATCACTTCTACAGCCTCCGACTTCAGTGATGTGCTTTGGTGCCGCATTTTCATATAGAAATATTTTTCGCGCTATTACTTTTACTTTTGGAGGAGCCTGTAATGTGACTGGGCCAATTACGTCAAAATCAACATCAGGATCAAAAGTCTCTATAGATTGTGAAATTATTTCGTGCGGGGTACGAAGGTCGTAATATTCTGATTGCTTTCCATTTTTCCTACCGGCTAATTCATCTATAAATTTTTCATTTGCACCAGCTAACAATGCTTCTGTTTGGTGATACTTTCTAGTTTTGTGTAAAGTAATGGATGGGTAAGTTCCATCTCTTAAACGAATATCAAGGATACTAAATAATTTAGCTGGGCCTTGTTGATATTCGCTAAGCCATTGATTAATAGTTTGTCCTGACAGTACATCAGGACGCCACCATTGAGTTATTTCGTTGCCTATGCTACTAGTGCCATTGTCTGGTAAGTGCAAAACAAGTAGCGCGTTATCAAGTTTGGTCGTTTTATCTTTTGAAGTGTACGGCCAATGCATAAATTTGCTTTGTTTAAATTGCGTTAATAAAAAATTATATAGGTCTTTAGATTTGATAAATAAACTTGCTTTAACCGAGGCCCTGAAAATACGGTGAGATATTTTTAAATGGCTGTATCCATTTCCAATAAACTTCCTAGCCATTACACAAGTTATATATTTAGTCTTATCTATATTTTGAGGTATATTTATGCTCAACTTATATTCTTAACTAGCCTTCTAGAAGTCGTTAATCCGAATGTACGGAGCGTTATGTCTCCTAATATTTTTACTTACAAGATTTGAAATGTCATTAGGCTCTTTTATAAAAACATGAACTGATAGTTTTTTTAATCGACTTGGGAAATAATAGTTGGGAGAGTCTGGGCATCCTAGAATAAAGAGTACATCTTCTTTTGTTAAATACTCCTTATTAAAAATATCTCTTAGTTTTAAGGGGATATATAGCTCGTTTACTTCTGTAAATGAGTTTGGAAATTTCTCTACATAAAATTTAAATGCTTCATGAGCACCTTGTGAAAAATTCAATATTTTTTCAAACATTTCCTTGGCTAAGTTTGATAGCATCAGAGGTATTGGCAGGTTCTGTGATTCATCAATTTTAGGACGTGTTAATCTAATGCGAGTGCGATATTGATTATCTTGGTCACTATAAAGTGCATCTCTACTTAATAGTAATGTTTCTGATATTCTCATTGATACAGTTGTGAAACAAAGCCCACAAATAGAAGCTATAAAACTTGTCTTGCTAATTCCGCCATTTATATCAAGAGATTTACAATAAGCTAAGCCAACGGCAGCTAGCTCCTCATTTGTTATTCGCGATGAGGTTTTTTGATTAAATTCATTATCATCAACAGAGATAGCTTTTTTGCGCGATTTAGCTTGTATATCGGATATAAAAGAGAATGGTTTGTCTAGAAGGTTAAATCCTTTGCCAGAAAATCTGAAGGTCTTGGTGTGGTGTCCGGACTGTAACATTCCAGCAAGAATTTCTAGCTCTTTGCCAGTGTCATATTTGGTGCCTTGATTGTAATTACTTTGTTGAATATCCCTTAAAGCTCGCTGGAACGTGATGAGTTTTATTTCATTAAGATTATTACTATCACCATTTAATACTCGAAGCGCTTTCTCAAGATAAATTAAAGCCAGTGAGATACATTTTGGTTTTGACCTAAGGTTTCTGTAGAAAGTTATTACGTTGATATAAGCTTTTGCAAACAATAAGTAATTTTTGCTCGTGATGAAGTTATCTGCGTCACGCGATTTTGTTGATAGTTTAGTCGTTCTTAGTGCATCACCAGTTAGAAACTCTTGTTTAACAAGAAATGATTTTATTGAGTCGTGACTGTGAGGAATGAAACTTGATGAGTACTCAAAATATGGAAGATCTTTTTCAAAGTTATCTGCATGGATATTGTTAATGTTTGCTGCACCAAATGGTAAACCCCAGTTAATGAATTTTTCAAACCTATCAAGAACATCCAGTTCTGAATGGATAGGGAATAAAGGTAAAATCTCAGCCATTTTGTTTTTTGATACTAGAAATTACAAAACTGACTGCATCAATAAGGTAGTCATCTCTTGTAGTAGCCTCAAGAGGAAGTTTCAGTTTTATTAATTTATTCTTTTTGGAAAGTAAACTATCGAGAACGGCTTGATGCGCTCCATCTTCAAATGCTTCAAAACGCGGGCAGATATAGCATCCGAATGGTGCAAGTACGTTGCATGGCTTAGTCGAACAAGATCCTACATCTTTATCGATATCTGGATCTAAAATCCTGTGGTCTGGGTCAGGATTTGTTGAGAGGTTTTTGTTAATTACTTTACCTCTGAAAGCTGAAAGTAAGTTTTCATGATGGCTTGATAATTGATTTTCATAGTTAACGAAAGCCTCTTCAGTTAAATTGACATAATGTGTTAGTGACACGGTGGAAGTTTGAAATCCAGCCCTTGCTAAAACCTCTAGAGGCGCACCTAACATCGCTAAATGAGTTAGTTTAGTATGCTTAAATCGTCTACAAAATAAGTCTAAATTTTGAAACTCGTCATCAAAAGAAGCTATATATTTTCGACTATAGGAAATTCTGCTAGTAATATCAATACCATTGTTATTTATAAAAATCTGCTTTCCAGCACCTTTTCTTGCAACGCAAAATATCGGCAATGTATGTTCTGGATCATTTTTTGTAATACTGGATATGTATTTTATATGGTCAACAACCGCTCTTCCTACTGGCTCAGAAAGGGTATATTCCATCATGTATTTTCGCGCTGGGGTAGCTTTTTGTTTAACTATGGGAATATTAACTTGCACTTTAACTAAATTCCCATTTACATCCATATCAATTTTCAGGTCCCCAAATTCTAATAATTGTAATTGCGACGGCCGCATCGCTTCAGAAATAATTAACCTCCACATTAAATAATCTTGTGGATTAAATATACCGGAAATGTACAAGTTTTCAATATTTGTAAGGATATTTCTGGTTTGCTGCATACTGAAAGGACGCTCTTGAGGATCGGAATTTTGGATCTTTATAGTGCTCCTGGGCTTGGGTGATTTCGATGATTTTATATAGTTTTTTAGGTCTAAATCAATTCCTGGTATATTTAGTTCAATCCAATACTTTATAAACGATCTAAGCAATTTTTGCGATGATGGAGATTTATCTTGGTTAAACCAATTAAACATTGCTAAATTGATACAGGATATTTGATTTGGAACCAATACTTTTATGTTTCTTATAAACATAGAAAATTGATTAACCCAACGTTTAACAGTCGATATTTTTCTTCTTCCATTTAATGCATGAATAACGACATAGCAAAAAATGCTACCAGTAGCTTTAGTTAATCCAACTGATAATTGATTTAGTCTTATACTTGCGTCATCAGCGTCTCCCTTTAATGTCATAAGATCGAAGTTGACATCAATTAACTTACCGCTATCAATCGGTCTGACTCTTTTAGGGAAATCTTCAGGAATAAGTTCATTTGAGTAAACAATAAATGTGTCATATCCGCTAAATTTATTTGAGGCTGTCAAGGATGCGGTCTCTCTCTTCAATTAGCTCTGCAGCTTGATCAATGATGTGTCTTTGGCTATATCTGGAAGGCATTGTGGAGGTATTAGCCCATCGGCCACGTTGAATTAAAATGCTTCTAACATCTTTACCTTTTTCATGAGCAATGTTAGCTATTTCAGTCAAGTGAGTGTGCCTCAAAGAATGTGGTGAAAACCATTTTGGAAAATCTTTTAAAGATTTGAGTTTTGATATAATTCTATTCAAGTTGCGCTGTGAAATTGGTTCTCCAATAGTTCGTCCACTATGACAAACAAAAAGATAAGGATGCTCTTTTATTTTAGTGCTTAATGAAATCGCAAGACGTCTTTCATTTGTAATATATTTTATTAAATCGGCAGCTAAGGCCTTGCTAACACTTACATCCCCAGAAAGAGTCTTAGATAAAGGTTCTTTAGTCCTCGAATCTGCATTATCATTTGGCTTATGTCTTACTCTTATTACGTTTATAAACTTGCCAGGACGAATCTCGTAGTTATACTTAATGTCCGTGCAAGTAACTTTAAGACATTCGCCAGACCTTAGTCCAGTTTCATAAAGAAATCTGGCAATTAATTTATCCCTATTTCCATGATTGGTATTAGGAAAAATACTGTTAGAGCTAATTGCTTGTAAAAAAGTCGCTGTTTGATTCGAATCCAAAGAATACACTGGTGCAGGTTTTTTATCTGACTTATAGTTTTTTTCAAAAGCTTCGTAAATTATATTTTTATACTTTTCACTTTTAACTAGAGAGTTATCATCGATATTCAGAACACCTTCAATAAAGTCTTGAGTAAGCCATACTAAATAGTTGCATAAATTTCTTAAACGAGCGTTAGATGTGGAAATGTCTACTAAAGTGCTAGATGGAATGCTATGAAGCTTAGTGTTATCAGTTGAACGAATTCTGGCTAACTCTTTAGAAGAGAAGTCGCACCAACCACTGAATTCATCAATTTCTCTTCTTGTTAGTGCAAGTGAATTATTTTTCACTCGTGTTTCTGGTGTTATCCAATTAGGGTTCCTTGATATTTTTATTAATGACCATTCTAAGTAGAATGCCAAATCTCTAAGGATTGCAAGATGAGTATTATGGCTTTTCTGGCCTAAATTTCGATAGACATATAAGGTGGGAAACTCACAAAGCAGACCGCTACGAGTATCTAAAAGTACGGCTCTTCTGACTGAACGTTTGTTAACTCCAGAGCCGATCTCTTCAATAAGAATTCTTGTTTGCGCTGTAAGGTTTTTAATCATTCAGATGTTTACATAAAATATATATGCTCAAATATATTATAGGGCATAATTCTATTTTTTATAAACTAATTTATATATAAACTTAAATTATTGATTAATAAGAATTTATTTTTATTTAAGTTTACATTCTTATTGTTATGCTAATATCTTTACCGCCACTCATGCATACCAGTACGGTATCGCCTTCTTCAATCATGTTGTAATCGCCAATGGCTTTGCCTGTGGCGGAAATTAAGCTATTACGCAACTTGACGAAGTTATTAGAGTGGTTGTCGGGGAGGTGTTTAATCATGTAAAAATCCTAAGCGTTTTGTGCGCTTTTAAACTATAAATTTAAGCTTCTGCCGCCATCTACCGCTAGCACATGCCCTGTAATAAAGGGTGCGTCGTAAACTAAAAAATTGACGGCTTTTGCCACATCTTGCGCCTCTCCCACACGTTTGAGTAGGGTTTGGTTAATCACGCGTTGGCGATACACCTCATCAAACTGGGGGTTGTTTTCAGGCCACATCACGGGTCCTGGTGCTACGGCGTTCACACGTACTTCAGGGCTAAGCTCTAGTGCTAACGATTTTGTGAGTGTCACCAATCCTGCTTTAGCCACGCTATACACCACATAACCTTTTTTCGGGCGTTCCACATGCATATCGGTAATGTTTACAATGCAGCCGTGATGTTTGCGTAATTCAGCGGCGGCGGCTTGCGCTAAAAAAATTGGGGCTTTCAGGTTGCTACTGGTGAGGTCATGCCAATGGGCTTCAGTAATTTGTCCAATTTCAGTGGGGTAATAAGTGGATGCGTTGTTAATGAGTACATCTAGCCTGCCAAAATGCTTGATGGTTTGATTAACCAAACTAGGGAGCTCTGCTACATTGTGTAAATCGCCTTGAATAATGGCTACAGAATTTGTGCGCAATAGATTAAGCTCTGCTTGCAAAGCGCGCGCTTCGTTGACGCTATTTTTGTAGTGAATCATCAGCTGTGCGCCATGCGCGTGTAGTTCGCGGCAAATAGCCGCCCCCACGCGTTTAGCACCACCCGTAATTAAAATGACTTTATCTTTATTTGTATTCACAGCTTACTCATTTCTTTATCGTAAACATTATAATAGCTTATGAGTTCATTACCTATTCCTAACGCCCAAGCGCAGGCGCATAGTCAGCAGCTTGCGTTGTTGATACAACATCAAGTCAGCCAAAATAATGGCTGGATTTCATTTGCAGATTTTATGCACATGGCACTTTATACGCCCAACTTAGGATATTACAGCGGCGGTGCTAAAAAGTTCGGTATGGGCGGCGATTTTGTCACCGCGCCTGAAATTTCCCCGCTATTTGCGCAAACTTTAGCCAACCAAGCAGCGCAAGTGTTATTAGAAACGCAGGGCAATATTTTAGAGTTAGGCGCGGGCACAGGTAAGCTGGCGGCCGATTTATTATTGCGTTTACAAGAGATAAAGCAATTACCAGCGCAGTATTTTATTTTAGAGGTGAGCGCACACTTACGCCAAGTGCAGCAAGAAAACTTGCAAAAACTTTTACCTGCATATTTATTCAAGCGCATTGCGTGGCTAGAAAGATTGCCCTCAAACTTTGTGGGGTTGATGTTGGGCAATGAAGTGCTTGATGCGATTCCTGTGCATTTAATTTATCACAGCAACCAGGTTTTGTGCGAGCGCGGCGTGGCATTTGATCATGGCTTTGTGTGGCAAGATCAAGCCATACCAGCAGGTCAATTTTTTGATGAGATAAGTGCTTACGCTCTGCCCAGCGATTACCTTACCGAAGTTTGCCCAGCGGCGGCTGGGCTGATTCACAGCTTAGCGCAAGCCTTGCAGCGCGGCGTGATTTTGATGCTAGATTACGGCTTTTCAGCACGCGAGTATTATCACCCACAGCGCAACCAAGGCACACTCATGTGCCACTACCAACACTACGCGCATACCGACCCTTTAATTTACGTAGGCTTGCAAGACATGACCGCGCATGTGAATTTCACGCAAATAGCACTGGCTGGAGAGGCGCATGGAATAAGGCTTGCAGGCTATGCCTCACAAGCACAGTTTTTAATGAACTGTGGGATTTTGGATGTAATGAGCCAAGTTTCTCCGCATGATATGGCGCAATACGCACCCTTAGCCGCCGCGGCGCAAAAATTATTATCGCCCGCTGAAATGGGGGATTTATTTAAAGCCATTGCGTTGAGTAAAAACTTTGACGAGCCATTACTTGGCTTTACGCAGGGCGATAAATCGCATACGCTCTAAAATCTACTCAAGTATAATGCGCACACTATGAATGAACAAAATTTAACTCCAATCACACAAGATGAAGACCTTACCCAACGCCGCATCCGCAGCTTTGTATTGCGACAAGGGCGTTTAACTAAAGGCCAAGCACGTGCATTAGAAACGGGCTACCCGAAATTTGGCATTGATTATGTACCAGAGATACTTGATTTAAGCGCAAAATTTAACCGCACAGACAGCAAAAAAATCTTAGAAATTGGTTTTGGCATGGGTGAAACGACTGCCAAAATTGCGCAGACTTTACCCGAGTGTGATTTCTTAGCGGCAGAGGTACATACCCCTGGGGTTGGCGCGCTGCTTAAGCTGATTGAGGAGTTGGCACTTACTAACATTCGCGTGATTCAGCATGATGTGGTGGAGGTGTTGCACAATATGCTGCCTGATGCGAGTTTAGATGGCGTGCATATTTTCTTTCCTGATCCGTGGCATAAAAAGCGGCATCATAAACGCCGTTTGATTCAGGCGGAATTTGTAAAATTACTTTGCACAAAACTTAAAACGGGTGGCTATTTGCATGTGGCGACCGATTGGCAAGAATATGCCGAATGGGTGCTGGAGGTGTTGAGTGCAGAGCCGCAATTGCAAAACACCGCGCAAACTTATGCCGAAAAACCCAGCTACCGCCCTTTAACCAAGTTTGAAAATCGTGGTTTAAAACTCGGGCATGGCGTGTGGGACATGGTGTTTAGACGCAAATAGATTATAAGGCGGGAGACTCTTCTTCAGGTTCAGCAAACAACCACTTGCCAATCACCTTCTCCGCTTCTTCTACCCCTTGTTTTTTTAAGCTAGAAAATAGCTGAATACTGCAAGCATCGCCCCACGTTTCAATCAGCTCTTTGCGTACACGGTTGAGTGTGAGTGCGGCTTCAGAGCGTGATAATTTATCAGACTTTGTGAGCAGCACATGTACAGGCTTGCCGCTTGGGCAAAACCAATCTAGCATTTGGCGATCAAGCGGGGTGAGCGGGTGGCGGCTATCCATCACCAATACCAAGCCGCCCAAGCTAGAGCGTTCACTTAAATACCGAGCAAGCACATTCTGCCAGTGCGCACGCATGGCTTCAGGTACTTTGGCGTAGCCATAACCTGGTAAATCTACTAAGTGTTTATCGTCGCCTAATGTAAAAAAGTTAATCAGTTGTGTGCGGCCTGGTTGCTTGCTCACAAAAGCTAAACGATTATGATTGGCGAGTGTGTTAAGTGCGCTAGACTTTCCCGCGTTAGAGCGACCAGCAAAGGCAACTTCAATGCCGCTGGCAGGCGGTAAATCGCGCAAATGATGTGCGGAAATAAAAAATGTGGCATTTTGAAACAAGGGCATTGAAATTCGATTCTATTTTTAATTCTGTTAAGTGCATACTAAATCAGGTGAAAAATGCTATCACGAATAGTCATTTTTCGCTAAAATAGCGCGTTAATTGATTGAATAATTTAGATTTAGGAGCAGTAATGCAATTTCGTCGCTTAGCTGGGGTGGTTTTTAGTTTAATGTTAGGGGCTTCTTTTGGAGCGTTTGCTGAAACGCCAGCAAAAGCCGAGCCTCTTGCCAAAAGAACGGCTGAAAGCATTGTAAACACGGTGTGCGCAGCTTGCCACGCGCCTGATGGCAATAGTGTGATTACAGTCAACCCGAAACTTGCTGGGCAGCACCCTGAGTATTTGCAAAAGCAATTAACTGAATTTAAATCTGGCAAACGTGCTAATGCGGTGATGAGTGGCATGGCAGCAGGTTTAAGTGATGATGAAATCAAAGACTTGGCTACTTATTTTTCAGCTAAAAAATTAACTTTAGGTCAAGCGGCTAGCAACGGCAAAGGTTCGTTAGGTGAAAAAGTTTATCGTGCGGGCAATGCTGCAAGTGCCGTGCCTGCTTGTGCTGCGTGCCATGGCCCTAGTGGTGCGGGCTTACCAAAACAGTTTCCACGTTTAAGTGGGCAACATGCCGATTACACTTTGGCGCAGTTAAAAGCATTGCGTTCTGGTGAGCGTGCTAACGCACCGATGATGATTACCATTGCCGCAAAAATGACCGATGCTGAAATGGCGGCCGTAGCTGATTATATTCAAGGTTTACGTTAATCACTTTCACGTTTAATTCAAAGGGTAGCATTCGCTACCCTTAATTATTTGCATGGCACAACTATTTTAAAAAGTAATAGTCATTAGTTGGTGAAGCCATTTTAAATTTAGAATAACTGCAATTTTTTGAGCCACGTATTTTGAACCCAAAACTCTCTTTTACTAAAAACCTGTTAGATTTATTAAGCTCCATGCGTTTTGCGGTGAGTTTATTAAGTGTGCTTGGCATCGCCTCGGTTGTAGGCACGGTACTTAAGCAAAATGAGCCGTACAATAATTACATCATCAAGTTTGGTCAGTTCTGGTTTACCTTATTTGAGCAGCTAGGGCTTTATGATGTGTACCACAGCAGCTGGTTTTTGGTCATTTTATTGTTTTTAGTGATTTCTACTAGTTTGTGTGTATCTCGCAATACACCGTTGATGCTCAAAGAGTGGCGCACTTTTAAAGAACATGCCACCGAAAAATCGCTCAATGCGTTTAGCCACCAAGCAAGTTTTACCTTATCCGCAGACCTGAACACGACTAGGCAGAAGCTCATTCACTTTTTGCAAGCAAAAGGCTTTCAATATAAGTTGATTGCACGGGAAAATGGCAGTGAGCTCATTGCTGCAAAAGCAGGTACGCATCAACGCTGGGGGTATATATTGACGCATGTTGCCATGATTGTGATTTTATTTGGCGGCTTGTTAGATGGTAATTTACCATTAAAAATACAAGAGCTTTTAGGTTATAAGCGTATTGAAACCTTAGATATTCCCACCTCGCAAGTGCCTGAAATTAGCCGATTAGGCGTGAACAACCCTTCATTTCGTGGCAACATGACCTTGCCAGAAGGCTCGAGTGACAACATTGTGTTTGTGCGTGTGCGCGATGGCTATTTGGTACAAGAGTTACCATTTGCAGTGGCGTTAAAAGATTTTAGAATTGAGCATTATGCAACAGGGCAGCCAAAATCGTTTGAGAGTGATGTGGTGATTTTAGACCCCGAGTTAAAGCAACCATTAGCCAAAACTATTCGCGTGAATCACCCCTTAATTTACAAAGGGGTTGCCATTTATCAATCTGACTTTCAGGATGGCGGTACAACATTAAACTTTAAGGTTTGGAATTTATTAACCCCTAGTCATCAAACCACACCATTAGCAGGTGCTATTTTTCAAACAGGTGTGTTGGGGGAAGGGGCAAGTGCACTTAAGGTGGAATACAATGATTTTCGTAAATTTAACATTATTAACTTATCTGCCGATGGTAAAGGTAAGCCACATAATGTGGGGCCTAATGTCACTTACAAATTACGTGATAATAAAGGGCAAGCCATTGAATATGTGACGTATATGCAGCCATTAACCATTGATGGCAAGCCTTATTTTGTATCAGGAATGCGTGAAACCGTGCAAGATGATTTCCGTTATTTGCGTATTCCTGCGGATGATGATTTAAGCGTCAATGGTTTTATGCAGTTTAGAGCCACGATGTTAGATGCGTCAAAATACCAAGCGATTGCTCAAAAAATTGCAAGTAGCTCATTAGAAGGCAAAGACGCCCAAGTTAAAAAACAGTTTGAGGCCAGTGTAGTGCAGTTGCTCACGGTATTTGCACAAGGCGGCTATAACCAAATTGCAAAAGTGATTGAACAAAGTGTGCCAGAAAAAGAGC
>JABFSF010000101.1 GCA_013140755.1 Methylotenera sp.
CTGGATCAAAGCGTTTTACTGCCTTCATCAAACCAATGTTACCTTCTTGAATTAAATCAGCCTGAGGAAGCCCATACCCATTGTAACCTCGCGCAATGGTCGCCACTAAACGTAAATGTGAGAGCACAAGTTTACGTGCGGCTTCCAAATCACCTGCTTGCTTAAATTGACAAGCAAGCGCATATTCCTCTTCTGGCGACAAAAGCGGATACGCTTTAATGGCGCGTGAGTAAAACTCTAGTCCATCACTAGTAATGGGTGGGATAGATAAAGTTAAAGCGTTGCTCATTGTGTTTTATTCTCCAAGTTGAGTATTTTAGCACTCTACATTAGAGAGTGCTACGTTTATAAAAGTTCAACCCTGATTACAATTCTCCAACACGTCAGTTAGACTCTAAAAAAAGTAGTTAAACACAGATAACCAAGAGCTAACAGAGAAAAAAGGGTTAGACAATCATGTCTAATCACCTCTTTGGTAAGAATTAAATCGTTCCTTGTATCTTCTCGGTGTCTTCTGTGAACTCTATGGCTTAAACTTCTTTTGAAAGGTTAAAATATCCCCATGTTCCATATCGTCCTTTTTGAACCCGAAATTCCGCCTAATACAGGCAACATTATTCGCCTATGTGCTAACACTGGTGCGCAGTTACACTTGGTGAAACCACTAGGCTTTAGCTTAGAAGATAAGCAACTCAAACGTGCGGGCTTGGATTATCACGAATACGCCAACTTGCAGGTGCATGAAAATTGGGATGTGTGCAAAGCGGCATTGGCGGGCAAACGCTTGTTTGCCATCACCACCAAAGGTAGCACGCGGCATAGTGATATTGCGTTTAAACAAGATGATGTGTTTTTATTTGGCCCTGAAACACGCGGTTTGCCAGAAGCAATTCGCAATGAGTTTAGTGCTGCGCACCGTGTGCGCTTACCCATGTTGCCAGATAGTAGAAGCTTAAATTTATCAAACTCCGCTGCCGTGTTAATTTATGAAGCGTGGCGACAAATTGGGTTTGAGGGCGGTAGCTAACACTAATGCTAAGTTAGACACCTTCTGGCTTTTGCTCGCGCCCGAGTAAATCCATCACTGCATCTTGTGCGCTCTTACCATGCGATAAGGCTTGATTTACTTCATAGGTAATGGGCATATCTACACCTAGGGTTTCAGCGCGGCGCATGACTTCACGTGCAGTATTCACCCCTTCAGCCACGTGACCCAAGCCTTGCAGAATATCTGCTAAGCTTTTACCGCTTGCAAGTTGCAAACCCACTTCACGGTTACGAGAGTATTGTCCTGTACAGGTTAAAATTAAATCACCCACCCCTGCTAAGCCCATAAAGGTTTCAGGTTTTGCGCCTAGGGCTACGCCAAAGCGGGTCATTTCAGCCAGCCCACGTGTAATCATGGCGGCACGGGCGTTGTTACCAAAGCCCATGCCATCTGAAATCCCGGCAGCAATCGCCATGACATTTTTAACCGCGCCACCGACTGATACGCCAATCACATCCGTAGTGTGATACACCCGCAAATTGCCACCATGAATTAACGCAGCGGCGTCACTGGCAAAGCCATCGTCATTAGCCGCTAGCGTCACAGCCGTTGGTAAGCCGCGTACTAACTCTGCCGCAAAGCTGGGTCCTGACAACGCACCCCATTTTTGAGCGTTGCCTAATTCCTCAAGCACTACTTCATAGGGTAATTTGGCGGTTTGCGGCTCCAAACCTTTATGCGCCCAAATAATGGGCAATTGGCTACCTAACGCTTTGATGTCTTTTAACATCCCTCTAAAACCTGCGGTAGGCACAACGGATAAAATCAAATCAGCACCGCTAAGCGCGGTTTTTAAATCATCTTCAATGTGTAGTTGATCATTAAATGTAAAGTCACCCAAATACATCGGGTTAGCACGCGCCTTGCGCATGCCTGAAACGTGCCCAGCATTTCGCGCCCAAAGCGAAACCTGATGACGCTCGCTGATATTCATGGCAAGTGCTGTACCCCATGCGCCTGCACCTAATACGGCAATTTTAGCCATTACTGGAAACCCCAAGACGAAGAAACTAACATATATCCAACCACACCATCGCGATGTTTTACTTTAAGCCAACCATTGGTAAGTTTGGTATCTAACACTTCTAGCACGACATCTTTTTCAACGGTAGCCATTAAGTTTGAGTCAGTGTCTGCCGCTTGCCTAATCTCGGCCTGATTCACAGTCACCATTACGGTACGTTTATTGGAAAGTTGCTTTGCTTCAACCCAGCTTAGGCTGCCTTGTGCATCGCGCACTTTAAGCCAATCGCCCAAATTAACCACCACTTCAACGGGGTAATTTTGACTCAATAAAAAAAGCTTTTTTGCAACACTTGATGGCGCATCGTACAAAATGGCTTTAGACACTGCAACAGATTTAAACTCTAATGCTATTGCCAAATTTGGCAATAGCATTAGAAGGCATACACTAATGTTAAGCGTAAGTTTTTGCATTCACAGTGTTAGTGTGCGGCGGCATTGGCTTGCTGTGCATCATGCTGTTTTTGCTGTGCATATAAAGCTTCAAAGTTAATTGGGTTTAGCAGTACTGGCATAAAACCACCACGCACAACTAAATCAGATACCGCTTCACGCGCATAAGGGAACAGAATATTAGGGCAAGTGATCCCAACAATCATGTCTAAGTTTTCTGCGGGCACATTGCGAATTTGGAAAATACCCGCTTGTTCAACTTCAACTAAAAATACAGTTTTATCTTCAATTTTTGAGGTCACAGTCACTTTAATAGCCACTTCAAACACGCCCTCTTCAAGCACTTGCGCACGATTACTCAGTTCAATACCTACTTCTGGTTGTGTGCGGTCGGTAAAAATTTGTGGTGCATTGGGAATTTCTAGTGAAGCGTCTTTGACGTAAATTTTTTCAATACTGAAAGCTGGTTGTTGCGCTTCATTATTGGTGCTTTGTGCTGCGTTGTTATCTTCTGCCATCATGTTCTACTTAAAAATAAAGGTTAATGTAAATATCTTAAAAAAATCAGCCGCTATTTTAGCAGACTTTACGCCATCAGTAGCGGGTCAAGCCCACCTGCTAAATCAAGCGCACGTAAATCATCAAACCCACCGATGTGCCGCTCATCAATAAAAATCTGTGGCACAGTACGGCGACCTGTTTTTGCAATCATTTCATCACGCTTTTCAGGCTGCAAATCAATGCGGATTTTTTGAATTTCTTGCACGCCTTTATTCATAAGCAAACGCTCAGCATTAGTGCAATAAGGGCACACTGCGGTGCTATACATCACAATATTTGCCATATTGTTTACCCCTTAACTACTGGTAGTTTAGCCTCAACCCAAGCATTGATGCCACCTTGTAAGTTATGCACTTGGGTAAATTCGGCTTTGCGCAATATTTCACAAGCTTTTGCTGAGCGCACCCCACCTTGGCAATTCACCAAAATGAGTTTGCTTTGATATTTTTTAAGCTCTTTGAGGCGTTCGTTTAAATCTGCCAGCGGGATGTGTTTTGCATCCACAATATGCCCTGTGGCAAACTCCGCTTCATTGCGTACATCTAGCACCAGCGCGTTATTTCGGTTAATCAGCCCCACCGCTTCAGTTGCAGAAACATTTGGCACGCCTGCGGCACCTCTTTTTAAACTTGGTAATAAAAGCATAATGCCTGAACCTAACGCCAGACCAATTAACAATACGTTATTTTTAAAAAATTCCATTAAAAACCTTTCAGTGTTTTTATATCCTATCAGATGGTGACATTAGCTCAAGACGCAAGTGCTTGCCTCCACAAAATTTATAGTCAGATTCTACGTGTAAATGCGCTAAAATAGTGTAATCGCAGTCACAAATTTCTGTAAATCGTTAAGGTTTAAATTATGTCATCTACAACACACCCAACCCCCGTATGCCTACTTATTTTAGATGGCTTTGGTTATCGCGAAGAATCGCAAGATAATGCCATTATGCAAGCAAAAAAACCTAATTGGGATACGCTTTGGAAAAACTTTCCGCATACACTAATTAATGCTTCTGAGCATTATGTAGGGTTACCTGATGGTCAAATGGGTAATTCTGAAGTGGGCCATTTAAACATAGGCGCGGGACGCATTGTATTTCAAGATTTTGAACGCATTAACAACAGTATTGCAACGGGTGATTTTTTTGAGCACCCAACACTAAAACCAGCGTTACTCAACATTAAAGCTAGCAATAAATCACTGCATATTTTTGGCTTACTTTCAGATGGTGGTGTGCATAGCCATCAAGATCACATTCATGCCATGCTGCAAATGGCAGCCAAGTTAGGGTTAAGTAAAGTCTATGTCCATGCATTTTTAGATGGTCGTGACACGCCACCTGTGAGTGCTGCGCCCTTTATTGAAAAGCTTGAGCAACAATGCAAAACGCTTGGGGTTGGCAAAATAGCATCAATTAGTGGTCGCTTTTACGGCATGGATAGAGACAAACGCTGGCCGCGTGTTGAAGCCGCCTATACGCTCTTTACAGAAGGCATAGGCGAATTTACTGCTGAAACTGCTACAGCAGGCCTGCAAGATGCTTACGCACGTGGTGAAAATGATGAGTTCGTTAAAACCACCGCAATCCGCAAAGCGGGCGAAGCACCTATCCATTTAGAAGATGGCGATTTAGTAGTGTTCATGAACTTTCGCTCTGACCGTGCACGCCAACTTACACACGCCCTACTTGCGGATGAATTTGATGGCTTTCACCGCCGCCATGTGCCTAAACTCGCTGGCTACTTTACACTCACCATGTATGATCAAAAAGAAACCAAAGCCACTGTGCTTTTTCCACCGCAAGAAGTAAAAAATACGTTTGGTGAATATTTATCATCACTTGGCTTAACGCAATTACGCGTTGCAGAAACTGAAAAATATCCACACGTCACGTTCTTTTTTAACGGCGGAGAAGAAAAAGTATTTGCTGGCGAAGATAGAATCTTAGTGCCCTCTCCCAAGGTAGAAACCTACGATTTGCAACCTGAAATGAGCGCATTTGAAGTCACGGAAAAACTAGAAGAAGCCATTTTAAGCCGCAGGTATAACGCCATTATTTGCAACTACGCCAATTGCGACATGGTCGGTCACTCGGGCAACTTACAAGCAGCGATTATCGCTGTTGAAACATTAGATGCTTGTATTGGACGTGTTGTAAACGCTATGCAATCTATTGGTGGTGAAGTACTAATTACCGCAGACCATGGTAATGCAGAACTGATGTATGACGTAGAAAACCAGCAGCCGCACACCCAACACACCACTAATTTAGTACCACTTATTTATATTGGCAAAAACGCCAAGTTAAATGACGGCGGTGCACTTTCTGACTTAGCCCCTAGCCTGTTGCAAATGATGGGCTTACCACAACCGAGCGAGATGACGGGTAACGGCTTAATACATTTGAAAGATTAAATTCATATGTGCTTAATCCGCGAAAGCACGAAACAAAATCAACTATACTTTCGCTTCATGTGATTCGCAGACCAAAAACTCTAAAATAACCCGATGAAACACATTTTATTCAACTTACTCATCGCAACCACTTTTGCTGCCCTGCTTTGCTCCCCAGCTGTTGCCAACAAAAAAATTGACGAGTCCAAGCAAGATTTAAACGAAATAAAAGAAAAAATTGAAGCCCTCAAAAAAGAGCTAGATAGCTCCGAAGAAGCACATAAAGACGCCGCCGATGCACTCAAAGAGAGCGAGCAGGCTATTAGCGTAGCCAATAAAAAGCTTTATGAAATCAACCACCGTCAGCAAGAAAACAAAAAAACACTAGCCCAACTAGAAGCAGATTCCAATAGCACTAACCAATCATTGGCTGAGCAACAAAAACTGTTAAGTAGCCAGCTTTACCAGCAGTATATTCATGGTCAGCAAAGCTATGTGCAAATGATTTTGCAAAGTGAACACCCCAGTGAAATTGCGCGTGACGTGCAATATTACACTTACATTGCAAAAGCACGCGCAGAGCTAATCAATAAAATGCAAGGCAATTTGGCAAAAATTAGCAAGCTCAATCAAGAAACCACCACCGCGTTGCAAGAGGTTGCCGAGTTAAAACAAAAGCAGATTGATGAACGCCACGCACTTGAAACGCAAAAACTGGTCAAATCAAAAGTGGTTAAATCGCTTTCGCAACAAATTGCGGCACAACGAGGTGAAATTAAAAAACTCACCCGCGATGAAAAGAGGCTCTCACAACTAGTGGAGCGCTTAGCTAAAATCATTCCACCCAAGCAAAAAAAACCAGCCAAAACCAATGCAACCAAAAATCCTGAACAAATACCTGACAAGGCAAGCAATGAAGAAAAGTCCAGCAAAACCATTGTGGCAAATAACCAACTGCCAAATGATGAGGTCAGTGGCGTTAATTTTTCATCTCTCAAAGGCAAACTCAGATTACCCGTGCGCGGCAATGTGATCAACCGATTTGGTACTACTCGTGAAGAAAGCGGAGTTTCATGGAAAGGCTTATTTATTAAAGCTAGCGAGGGGGCTGAAGTTAAATCCGTTGCCAGTGGGCGAGTAGTCTTTGCAGATTGGCTACGCGGCTTTGGCAACTTAATTATTGTGGATCACGGCGATGGCTATATGAGCCTATACGGCAACAACCAAGCCACCTTAAAACAAGCGGGAGAGGGAGTCCGCGCAGGTGAATCAGTTGCTACCGTAGGCAATACTGGAGGTAATCCAAGTAGCGGCTTGTATTATGAATTAAGGCATCAAAGCAAACCTTTTGACCCCATGCGCTGGAGCAGCTTAAACTGAGCCTGCATGGTAAACAAACACTTCGTCCCACAATGCATGGCTAACGTTTTTACTGCAGCCTTAGTCTTCCCGATAAATCAGCAGTGCCACTCACCATTTAATTGGTGCAATTAGCATTACCAAGCACCATATTGGTGCACATCTCAATCAGTAATATCCTGATAAAACGAATATATAAAATTCATAACATATTGATTTATAGAGAATATTATATATAAAAATATCTGGCACACTAATTGCTAATCTCAAAGTAACGAGAAAGCGGTGCGTTGAATTTTAACCGCTAAAGTTTTAAAAAGATGACTAGGGTTCCGACTTTTATTGTTATTAAAAGTGTCTGGTCCAAGAGTTGTCGGCCATCATAGACTGGCTACACGGAGGGATAAAAGCCCGGGAGGATGCGTTGATTTAAATGCCGCCTTCTCGAGTTTTTTACCAACCTAGGAGCCTACCATGCACAGTTCAAGTTCTTCACCTCGTTTTTCTGTTCGCAATCTATTTACTGCTACTGTATTTACCGCATCACTACTGATTACCAACATCTCTAATGCGACAGCACCGCTTAAAGTAGGTTACAGCGACTGGCCAGGTTGGGTCGCATGGCAGGTAGCCATCGACAAAGGCTGGTTTAAAGAAGCTGGGGTAGAAGTTAAGTTTGAGTGGTTTGATTATGTCGCGTCTATGGATGCCTTCGCTGCGGGAAAAATTGATGGTGTACTTGTTACAAATGGCGATGCGTTGGTGACAGGTTCAGGGGGTGCTAAAAACACGATGATTCTCATTACGGATTACTCTAATGGTAATGACATGATTATTGCCAAGCCAGGAATCAAAAGTATTAAAGATTTAAAAGGGAAGAAGATTGGTTTAGAAACTGGCTTTGTTGAGCATTTGCTGTTGTTAAAAGGCTTAGAAAAAGCTGGCATGAAAGAGTCTGATGTCATTATCGTCAACACAAAAACGAATGAAACCCCTCAAGCACTTGCTTCTGGTGATTTAGCAGCAATTGCCGCTTGGCAGCCAAACTCAGGTGAAGCCATGAGCCGTGTGCCAGGTTCTAAACCAATTTATACCTCTGCTGATGAACCTGGTTTAATTTACGATGTATTAACTGTCAACCCTGCAAGTTTATCTAGCCGTAAAGCCGATTGGAAAAAAGTAGCACTCGTTTGGGATAAAGTTGTTAGCTATATCAATGATCCAAAAACGCAACCCGACGCTGTAAAAATCATGGCAGCGCGTGTAGGTGTTAAACCTGAAGCTTACTTGCCTTTACTAAAAGGTACTAAATTACTTAGCTTGGCAGAAGCTCAGAAAGTGTTTGTTAAAACAGATGGCTTCAAATCAATCTATGGTTCATCAAAAATCTCTGATGATTTTAACGTGAAATATGGCGTTTACAAAAAACCAATGGATATTCAAAAAGCAATTGATTCAACCTTGATGACTAAATAGTTTTTTGTAGCTGATAAATATCTTCATTTTAAAAAATAGGTGTCAAAATGAGTCTTTCCTCTTGGTTTGCAGTGCGTAGAGAATTATCACCACGTAGGCAGAGACTGCTAGGAATAGGCTCATTTTTATTGCCACTGCTCATTTGGTGTGCCGTGAGTTATGTGCCATTTATTTGGCATCCGATGGTGATGATTCATCATACTGGCAATGTTGAGTACTTTCAGGTTGATATGTTGGTTGATCAATCTGTATTTAAAGATGAAGTCGCTAATATGCAAAATGCTGGTACGGCGTTACCGCAAGGCTCTCCAGCTAACCCAATTTATCTCCCCGCGCCACATGCGGTTGCAAAAGCACTTTACTCAGCCTTTACAACAGCACCTGAGCAGCATGATGGAAAGTGGTTGCATGAAAGCTTGTGGCACAGCATTAAAATTATTTTCTGGGGTTTTTTTATATCCTCATTAATTGGCGTGCCATTGGGCATTTTATGTGGCACCTACAGCGCAATATCGCGCATCAATGAGCCGTTTATTGAGTTCTTCAGATACTTACCCGCGCCCGCATTTGGGGCCTTAGCTGTGGCAGTTCTGGGTATTTATGATAGTCCAAAGATTGCAATTATTGTGATTGGTACGCTTTTTCAACAAATTCTCATTATTGCCAATACAACACGCAAGCTTGATTACTCTTTGATTGAAGCAGCTCTCACTTTAGGTACAAACAAGTTTAAATTACTCATGCACGTAATTATTCCTGGCGTTTTACCTGAGCTCTATCGTAACCAAAGAATTCTATTAGGCTGGGCCTGGACTTACCTGATAGTGGCAGAGTTGATTGGCACATCGTCAGGGATTACTTGGTTTATCACCCAACAAGCACGCTACCAACATTTTGATAATGTTTATGCTGCCATCATCATTATTGGCATTATTGGACTAGGTGGCGATTTAATTTTAGCTTGGTTGGGTAAACATCTGTTCACTTGGGACAGACCAGCAAATAAAGAATAAAGGCGCACAAAAACATGAATGCTAATTTACCTAACTATTTAGATCAGGCCGAATCAGTAAAAAACCGTTTCACCAAACTTAAGCAACGTGAAGTGATTCTTGAAGTTAAGCATTTAGGAAAAGTGTATAAATCTGCCAAAGGCGAAGTGGCTGCACTGCAAGACATTAACTTCAAAACACACCGACGTGAATTTGTTTGTGTGATTGGTCCATCTGGTTGCGGCAAGTCAACACTGATACGTATTTTGGCGGGACTTGAACCACATACTACTGGTGAAGTGTTATTAGACGATAAACCCGTGACTGGCCCAGGGCGTGACCGTGGTATGGTATTTCAAGGCTACACTTTATTCCCTTGGCTGACAGTTAAAAAGAATGTCATGTTTGGCTTGGAAATGAACAACGCAAGCACTGGAGAGGCGGCGCGTGAGGCAAGCTTGTGGTTGGAATTGGTAGGATTAGACAAGTTTGCAAATGCCTACCCACATGAACTTTCAGGTGGCATGAAACAACGCGTAGCCATTGCTCGTGCGTTGGTAAACAAACCACGAATCTTGTTAATGGATGAGCCTTTTGGCGCACTAGATGCACAATCTCGCGCCAAAATGCAGGCGCATTTGCTAGAGATTTGGCGCAATGTGGATATCACTATTTTGTTTATAACACATGATTTGGATGAAGCTATATTTCTAGCAGATCGTATCTTGGTATTAAAAGCGCATCCAGGAGAAGTGCAAGAGCTGATTGAGGTATCTGTACCCAGACCGCGTATTGCGGGTAATTACACTAGCCCAGAGTTTCTTGCTACTAAAGCTAGATTAGAGGCTTTGATTCATCCACCAAAACCTGTGGGCGAACAAGAAAAAGAGGAAGTAAGCATCACGCAGCACATGATTCGATTTGTGAATGTTGAAGACAATGTGGAATAAGGCATGACAGGACAAAAAATGAGATTGCATCCAAAAGAAATACTGTGGGAAGAAACCGTGCCAGGCGGCAATCACTGGTCGGGCTTCATGCGCCGTGGCAGCGCGTTACGATTTACTGACATGCAAGGTGGTGCCAATGTTTCTATGCTTTTTTACAACATGGAAGAAAAGCTAGAACGCTACAACATGCCAGATACTTTAAAAGCGCAACATACGGCTTTTTTATCCACAGGTAATGTATGTTATTCCGACATGGGGCGCGTAATGTGCTCATTTATAAATGACACTGTAGGTTGGCATGACACTATCTGCGGTATTTCTGATGCCACACTTATTGCCCAAAAGTATGGCGTTACCAATTATCAAACACATCGCAATAAGATGTATCGCAGTGCAAAAGATGGTTTGTTAATCGAGCTTGCAAAACATGGTTTAGGTCAACGTGACTTGGTCGCCAATGTGAATTTATTCAGTAAAGTCAGTGCGAGCAATACTGGCGGCTTGGTTTTTAGTGCTGGCAATAGCAAAGCAGGCAGTGTGGTGGATTTACGCTTTGATATGAACGTGTTAGTGGTGTTATCCACTGCACCACATCCCTTAGATACTGCAACGACTTACAATCCAGCCGATGTGTTATTAACTGCTTGGCATTCAGGCAGTGCAGCAGAGAATGATACTTGTCGCAACGCGTGTGAACAAAATCAGCGCGGTTTTATTAACACTGAACGCTTTTACGCTTATTAGGATTACAGATGCTAACTGAAAGCAAATTTCTGATACAAGATGCCGTGCTGAATGAAACCTGTAACGCAGGTGACCCGTGGACTGGTATTGTCAAAAAAGGTCAAACCTTTCGCATTCTAGATTTAGAAGGCAACCAAGCAGTTGATACGCTTTTTTATAATGCCAATGACGCAACCGAACGCTATAGCGCAGTTGATACCATTCAACGCCAAAGGCAGATTTACCTGACGACTGGCTCGGTACTCTATTCCATTGAAGGTAATCCAATGCTGACGATTACGGCTGACACGTGTGGTCGTCACGATACCATTGGTGGAGCCTGTTCAGCGGAAAGTAATACCACACGTTATGCGCTCTCTAAACGCCACATGCATAGTTGCAGAGATAGTTTTATGCACGCCATTACCCATTCAGATTGTGTGATTGATCGCAACATCACAAAACGTGACATTACCGCCAATATCAATTTTTTTATGAATGTACCTGTGACACCTGATGGTGGCTTAAGCTTTGCCGATGGTATTTCATCGGCTGGCAAATACGTAGAAATGCGTGCTGAGATGGATGTGCTGGTACTTATCTCAAATTGCCCGCAATTGAATAACCCATGCAATGCCTACAACCCAACCCCCATTCAGTTATTAGTTTGGAATTAGCGCATTAAAGTGGACAACCGTAGCTGGACGACCTGATACGGATTTAAAAAAGCGAGACGGCTCGCAACGTAGTGAGAGGAACAATATGTTTAAAAAAGTCCTAATTGCAAACCGTGGCGAAATAGCCTGTCGAGTAATCCGCACATTAAAAAAAATGGGCATTCAATCTGTCGCGGTTTATTCACAGCCAGATGCAGGCGCACGTCATGTGTTGGATGCCGATGAAGCCATTTGCATAGGCGCGGCACCAGCCGCTGAAAGCTATCTTAATGTTGATAAAATTTTACAAGTTGCCATTGAAACTGGTGCAGAAGCGATACATCCAGGCTACGGATTTCTTTCAGAGAACGCTGCTTTTGCTGAGAAATGTGAAGCCAAAGACATCGTCTTTATCGGCCCAACACCTAAGCAAATGCGCGATTTTGGCTTAAAACATACGGCTCGTGAGCTAGCAGAAAAAAATGGTGTGCCTTTATTGCCAGGTACAGGTTTATTAGCCAATGTTGAGGATGCGCATCTTAATGCAGAAAAAATTGGCTACCCCGTAATGCTAAAAAGCACTGCTGGCGGCGGCGGCATTGGGATGCAGCTTATTTGGGGCGCAGATGAGCTAAACACTGCTTTTGAATCCGTTCAACGGTTATCCCGTGCAAACTTTAAAGAATCAGGCCTCTATCTAGAAAAGTATGTACAGGCCGCACGACATATCGAGGTGCAGATTTTTGGTAATGGTTTAGGCAAGGTAATTGCACTCGGTGAGCGTGATTGTTCTGTACAACGCCGCAATCAAAAGGTGATTGAAGAAACCCCTGCGCCGCATATCACAGAAGATGTTAGACAAGCCTTATCTGCCACAGCCGTTAAATTAGGCAGTGCATTAAATTATCGTTCAGCAGGTACCGTTGAGTTTGTTTACGATAACGATTCTGGGCAATTCTACTTTTTAGAAGTCAACACACGTTTGCAAGTAGAGCATGGCGTAACAGAGTTAGTCACTGGCGTAGATTTAGTTGAATGGATGATACGTATCGCTTCAGGTGACACCAATACGCTGGATGATTACTCGCATAAGCCATCTGGCCACGCCATTCAAGCGCGCCTATATGCGGAAGACCCAAACAAAAATTTTCAGCCCTCAAGTGGCGTATTAACTGAGGTTAAATTTTCATCATTAGCACGTAACGATACTTGGGTAGAAACGGGCAGTGAAGTTTCACCATTTTATGACCCACTAATTGCCAAAGTATTGGTTTATGCTTCAGATAGAGAGAATGCAGTAGAAAAAATGCGTACTGCTTTAGATGAAACTTCTTTGTACGGGATTGAAACTAATTTAGAGTACCTGCGCCAAGTCTTAACAGATACAGTGTTCCCAGCGGGTAAACAAATTACCCGTTATTTGAACAACTTTACCTACAAACCACACACCATAGATGTACAAGACGGTGGCGTGATGACCACGATTCAGGATTACCCAGGTCGCACTGGTTATTGGGCTGTAGGTGTGCCGCCCTCAGGCCCAATGGATCATTTAGCATTTAGATTGGCGAATAAATTAGTAAGTAACGCTGAAGGCGTTGCAGCCTTAGAAATAACGCTGATTGGGCCAAAACTAAAATTTAATACGGATGCTGTGATTGCAATTACAGGTGCACCGATTGAAGCGACATTAGACGGTGAGCCAATTTTAATGTGGCAAGCGCATCACATTAAAGCAGAAAGCACTTTAAAGCTCGGAAAATTACTTGATGCTGGCTGTCGCGCTTATTTGGCAGTGCAAGGCGGGTTTGATGTACCTGATTATTTGGGCAGTAAATCTACGTTTACTTTAGGTCAATTCGGTGGGCATGGTGGTAGAACCTTACGTGTGGGGGATGTTTTGCATATTTCACAGTTAGCCACTGAATATACCGCTAAAGCTTTACCGCAAAAATCACAACCAAGCTATACCAACTATTGGGAAATCGGAGTGTTATACGGTCCGCATGGTGCGCCAGACTTCTTCACAGACGACGACATCACCATGTTCTTTTCTACCAATTGGGAAGTGCATTACAACTCCAATACCACGGGAATTCGCTTGATTGGTCCCAAACCAAAATGGGCACGAAAAGATGGCGGTGAGGCTGGGTTACATCCATCCAATATTCATGACAATGCCTATGCGATTGGATCGATTGATTTTACAGGAGATATGCCAATTATTCTTGGTCCTGATGGTCCAAGTTTGGGAGGATTTGTGTGTCCAGCGGCCATTGTTCAAGCCGAGCTATGGAAAATAGGACAACTTAAAGTCGGTAATAAAGTTCGCTTTTATCAAATGTCGCAAGATGAAGCTGCAAATTTAGAAAATATTCAAAATCGATTGATTACTAATCTGATAGCTGATGTTTTACCCAAACTCCCTTTATCACAACAAATAGTTAGCCCTATCTTAACCGAAGTGGTCTCTAGTCAAAGTGGAATTAAAGTGGTGTATCGCCAAGCAGGTGATAAAAATTTATTGGTTGAATATGGCGAGTTAATACTTGATTTAAACTTGCGCTTTCGAGTTCATGCACTTATGCAATGGTTACAAAACCATAACATACAAGGAATTATTGATTTAACGCCAGGCATTCGCTCACTCCAAGTGCATTATGACAGCCTTATGCTACCTGTGATTCAACTCCTTAATGTGTTACAACAAGCAGAAAGCGAACTACCCCCAACCAATGCAATGGAAGTGCCGACGCGTATTGTGCATCTGCCATTGTGCTGGGAAGATCCGTCAATTCAAATGGCAGTTTCAAAATATACCCAATCGGTGCGTAAAGATGCGCCTTGGTGTGCGCTTGACCCCAAGCCAAACAATACCGAATTTATCCAGCGTATCAATGGGTTAAGTAATGTAGAAGAAGTTAAAAATATCGTCTATAACGCGAGTTATCTTACATTAGGATTAGGGGATGTGTATTTAGGGGCACCAGTAGCCACGCCGCTTGACCCTAGACATAGACTAGTCACCACGAAATATAACCCAGCACGCACTTGGACACCTGAAAATGCTGTGGGTATAGGCGGTGCGTATATGTGCATTTATGGGATGGAGAGTCCTGGGGGATACCAACTAGTGGGGCGTACGTTGCCAATTTGGAATCGTTGGAATCAAACAACTGAATTTAAGAATGGCAAACCTTGGCTACTACGCTTTTTTGATCAAATTCGCTACTTTCCAGTTTCTGCCGAAGAGTTGCTGCAAATGCGGGCAGATTTTTTGCATGGGAAATGTCAGTTAAAAATAGAAGATGAGACTTTCAGTTTAAAAGAATATAACGCATTTTTAGTAAAAGAAGCCAACTCAATTAGTGCCTTCAAAACTAATCAACAAGCAGCTTTTGAGGCAGAGCGCGATCATTGGATTGTAACTGGGCAAGCCAATTACAGCAATGAAACTGAATCTGTAAATGTAGCGGAGACTTTGGAAGTTCCAGCAGGTAGCCGCGCAATTGCCTCTCACGTGGCAGGTAACTTATGGCAGATTAAATTAAAAGAGGGCGACTTTGTACAAGAGGGCGATGAAATAGCGATTATCGAATCAATGAAAATGGAAATTGCAGTCACGGCTACCGCGTCAGGCAAAATCACAAATGTCTTATGCAGTGAAGGCATGTCAGTTTCTGCAGGTCAGCATCTAATCGTCATTGATGAGGAGTGAAAATAAAATGAACTTAAAAATCTCACAGTTGCGAAACTTGTATCTTTCAGGTGCGCTGAAACCAACGGATTTGGTGAAACAATTAGATGCCGAAATAGGCACTGAAGATATTCGTCACATCTGGATTAGGCGCTTAAGGCTTGATGAGATGCTGACTTACGCAAAAAACTTAGAAGATAAAAACATCGCAGAGTTACCTTTGTATGGCATTCCGTTTGCAATTAAAGACAATATTGATTTGGCTGGCATCCCCACTACTGCAGGTTGTCCAGAGTATGCTTACACTCCGAAAGCGAATGCCACTGTTGTACAAAAGCTGATTGATGCAGGTGCGATTCCAATCGGCAAAACTAACTTAGATCAATTTGCCACAGGTTTAGTCGGCACACGCTCACCATACGGAGCCTGCAAGAATAGCTTTAACCCTAAATATATCTCAGGTGGCTCAAGTGCTGGGTCTGCAGTTTCAGTAGCACTAGGTATGGCCAGTTTTAGTTTGGGCACAGATACAGCAGGTTCTGGACGTGTGCCAGCATCGTTTAATAACTTAGTAGGGCATAAACCTAGTTGTGGCTTGTTAAGCACCAGCGGTGTTGTGCCAGCCTGCCGAACCCTTGATTGCGTATCTATCTTTGCGCTAACCGCTGAAGATGCTGCCAAAGTACTTGAGAGCGCACAGGGTTTTGATGAAAAAGATGCTTATTCACGTAAAGCTGTTGATGAAGTGCATACGATTGCCGAAGAAGGGTTTAATTTTGGTGTTCCAAAGCAAAATCAACTCGCTTTCTTTAACAACAATGAAACACCTGAGCTCTTTAAGCAAGCGATTGAACAACTTAAAGCACTTGGCGGAAAAGCTGTCGAGATTGATTTTGAGCCATTTTTAGAAACAGCTCGTTTGCTTTATGAAGGTCCTTGGGTTGCTGAGCGTTATACTGCAATACGTGAGTTTTTTGAAACTAAACCAGATTCTATTTTCCCTGTCACCAAACAAATTATTGGCGGCGCAACTAAATTTAGTGCTGCAGATACCTACGTTTCGCAATATAAGCTTAAAGCCTTACAACGTAAAGTCGAAGGGATTTGGGAGGATATTGATGTTATCGTGACACCAACTGCTGGCACCATATATACCATTGATGAGGTGAACAAGGAGCCCGTACGTTGTAATTCTAATTTAGGTTACTACACTAACTTTATGAACTTACTTGACTTATCAGCAACTGCCGTACCTACAGGTTTTCAACATGATGGATTGCCTTTTGGTATAACAATTTGTGCGCCTGCGTTCAAAGATATGCAGTTGTTGACCCTAGCCGCGAAAATACAAAAACACTCTTCAAAAACATTAGGTGCAACTAGCTTACCTTTCATTAAGTAATATCAATCACTAGAATATAAGCGAGCGTATATGACCAATAATGAGAAATTTATCCAAGTTGCAGTCTGTGGCGCACATATGACAGGCTTACCGTTAAATGCACAGTTAATAAGCTTGGGCGGTACTTTTATAGAAGAAACCACTACTGCGTCAGAGTACAAGCTTTATAAGTTAAATGGATTCACACCAGCACGTCCAGGTCTATTACGTGTTGCCAATGGCGGCGCAGCAATCTCTTTAGAGATATGGCAATTGCCAATTGAAAATTACGGCACATTTGTATCAGGCGTACCCGCGCCACTTGGTTTTGGTACGCTTACGCTTACAGATGGTCGCGCCGTGAATGGATTTTTATGTGAGCACTATGCCACATTAAACGCTATTGATATTTCTCATTTAGGTGGGTGGCGAAATTATCTGAAAAACATGCTTTAGAGAGTGAGCTTTTCTTGCTAACTTGACTCACGCTAACCATCTAGCGCATGCAGC
>JABFSF010000031.1 GCA_013140755.1 Methylotenera sp.
GGTATCTAAATTACCAGTCGGTTCATCGGCCAATACCAAGGCTGGGTTCATCACGAGCGCACGTGCAATGGCTACGCGTTGTTGTTGCCCGCCTGATAAATCGTTCGCTTGGTGCGCTTTCCATGGGGTTAAGCCAACTTTATCTATCAGTTCTGCCGCACGCGCTTGCATGGCTTTATCTGGATGCCCGAGCACAGCTAATTGAGGTAGCATGACGTTTTCAAGCGCAGTGAAGGCAGGTAACAAATTATGAAATTGAAATATAAAACCAATTTCACTGGCGCGCAGTTGTGTGAGCTCACGGTCTTTTAACTGTGCGGTGGATTGACCTGTAATCAGAATGTTCCCTGCGCTCGGTTGGTCGAGCAGACCAATGAGATTGAGCAGGGTACTTTTGCCAGACCCTGATGGACCAATCAGTGCTGCAAACTCGCCACGTTTTAATTCCAAATTGATGCCATGCAATACTTCTGTTTCTGCTGGCGTACCAACACCATAGGCTTTGCGTATGCCTTCAAGGCGTAAGGTAACTTCATGATCATGCTCAACCACGAATCGCCACCGCAGGGTCTAATCTAGCTGCGCGCAGCGCAGGAAACACAGCGGCAAGGGTGCCAACCAAGGTGGCGCCAAATGCCGCATAAAAAAACAACATCGGATCAAAATTAATCACAAACAATGGCGTGCCATCAGCATTTTTTGCAATACCGCGCCATAGGCTAAGAAACCCCCACCCCATCAATGAACCCACCACAGAACCCATTAACCCCATCAAAGCACCTTGCAATAAAAATATGCGCAACACTTGCCGCCTAGAAGTGCCAGTAGCACGTAATAAGCCAATTTCTTTTGATTTTTGCACTACGGAAACCACTAAGACGCTAGCAATGCCGAGCGCCGCAGTTAAGCCCACAAAAAAACGAATAATGGTATTGGACATCGATTGTGCAGCAAGGGCACTAAAGAATTGTGCGTTAGTAGAAATCCAGCTTTCTGCTTTAAGACCAGTTTGTGACTGAATATCTTGTGCAATCGTCTCTGCGGAAAAAGGGTCAGCCACGTTGACTTCAAGACTGCTTGCACCACCTGGTAAATTAAGCAGGCTTTGCGCGGTACGAAACGCCACATAAACCGAGCGCTGATTTTGCCCTTTGTTACCAAAGTCAAAAATACCGCTAATCATCAAGGTAGCCGTGCCGCCAGATGCAGTTCTTAGCGTTAATTTATCGCCCATAGCAACACCCATATCTTTGGCAAGCTCCACACCAACCACAATATCTGAACTCGTCACATTGGCACTGCCCGCTATTATTTTATCTTTGAGGGCAATTAAGCGTAGATAGCTTTCTGGCTCGATTCCAGTGAGTGTAACCGCCCTATTCGCATCTGCACGTATCACAAAACCAGCACCAGAAACGACAGGCGCTACGACCGTGATATTGTTCATTTTTAGAAGCTGGTCGCGTACTTTTTGCCATTGGTCTACCGAGCGTAATCGCTGTGCACGTGGTTGTATTAAAACAGCCGTTTGCAACTTAGTTGATTGATTTCCTGAGCTACGCAATGGGCGTGCAACCTCTTCTGGCGGCAGAATAATAATCTGCGCCTGAAAATCTAGCGTGCGGCGAAAAAGATTACTCTGTAACCCGCTTATCAATGCGGAGATAAATACGATTACTGAAACACCAAGCGCCACACCGCCCACTATCAACAACGTTTGCATGCGGCCTTCACGCATAAAGCGCGTGGCCACAATCCATTCAAAAGGCAAAAGCGGGTTCATTTTGTAGCAATAATATGTGGTCGCACGTGCATATCTGCTTTAATGGTGCCAACAGCCGTTAAGATAACAGCCTCACCTGCTTTAAGGCCGCTCAGCACTTCAATATGATCATCGCCGCGCAAGCCAATTTTGACTACCTGCTTAACAGTATGATGATTGCGCACCACCAACACCCAAGGTTCGGTGCTAGAAGCATCATGCAACGCCCCCGTTGGAATCACTAAAACATTTGAACGATGCGCGGTTTCAATATCCACAGAAACCGTCATATCTTGGCGCAAATAGGCAGGCGGATGAGGCACCGTCATTTTTACCTCCACCGCACCACGTGTTGCATCTATGCCAGGGTTGATATAGCTCACCACTGCGTCAAAACGCTGGTCGGCATAGGCATCAGCCGAGGCTAATGCCTTTTGCCCTAACGCCAATTTTGCGAGATTTTTTTCATCGAGCTGCACCGTGATTTGCGTTTCACCATCTGCTGCAAGTACCATGAGCTCTTTACCCGCTTGCACGATATCGCCAGATTCAACGCTACGGCTAATCAATGTGCCATCGGCAGGTGCAAGAATGGCATCCTCATTCAGCTTTACCTGCGCCAAATGCAAGCTTGCATTCGCTTGGGCGACAGCCGCTGTAGCCACTGCCAAATCACTCCCAGATGGGCGGTTGGTTTCTACCTGCAAACGTGCTGCACGGACTTGGCTATTGATGACATCATAGTTGCGTTTAGCTTCGTCTAATTGCGCTTGGCTAATAAAGCCACGCGCCTGCAAATCTCGTGTTCTCTCATATTGTTTTTTTGCTTGCTCAGCATTTGCTAGAGCCTGTTGAAGGTTTTGCGAGGCATCGGGAAGATTGACTTCTTTTAACTGCCGCAGTTTAGCTTGTGCTTGCGCTAACGTGGCAGTCGCCTGCGCCACGCTGGCACGCGCATCTTGGTCGTTTAATTGAATCAGCAATTGTCCACGTTTGACTGTTTGCCCCTCAATGACTGGAATCGCATTGACGCGTCCTGTGGATTCAGCCGCAATTGTGATGCGCTGTGGTGTCATCACACGACCACTCGCAACCACAGTTTGACTAAGGTCACTCAACGTAACGGCATAGGCCTCAACAGGGCTACCAAGCAAAAGATTGCGTAACAGATAAAGAATAATCGTAGCGACAAGTAATACTACGATAGAAATTTTAAACCAAGGGTGCTGGGTAATTTTAGAAAGGACGGCTTGTTTGGGTAACATATTGCTCACTTAAAAATGATTCGCCATGCCTATTAAATTTAACTAGATAGATGAATTGATAAGCACATGCGGGAAAATCAATTGATGCTAAGTATGACCCTCCTTTTGCTTACTTTATTCTACGTGGTTTCATGCAATTGTAGTGTTTTTTTAGCGTGGAGGTGAGTGATGCCAGCCTTGAAACAATTAACGCCATAGACATTAAGCCAATAAACATTTGGAAAATGCCGATAATGCGCGTTAAAGGGGCAAGCAATATGGCATACCCTATCCTTGACCGTAGAAGCGTCTATTTGAAAGCATAGGGAATACGTGGTTTCATGTCATATTCGGTGATGTCGGTTCATACGGTGGACTGGGCTCGAGAATATAGCTCTACCTTGCTCGAGTTACACGGGTTAAAAAATCATTCATAACTGACAGAACAACACCGCCATTAAAAATGGTATATGGTCAACGTGAGGATAAAATGTTTCAGGAAAATCACCAAATCCCACATTCCAAAGAACTCTAGGGAGCACTCCCAATAGTGCCCAAAAAAATTCTCTTTGAGCAATAACCACTCCTTTCCCCCCAACTACTATTCACATAAACTATAAGTGCGGCAACAAATATCCCAACAATGAACAGCGGCGCAATCATTAAAAGTGTCAGAAACAGCGTTCCTGTGCGTGTGATTGGGTCACTTCGTTCACACCTGAAAATTGAAAACGCACAAAAACAGTCGCAGTTGATTCGAATGTCGCACCGTATATAAGCGAGAGTAATACAAGTTTGTTGATAAGCTCATTTAACCACGAACTCCAAAGAAGCATTTGAAAGCAATCCCTCTTCATTTGTAAAACGCAACGAACCATCACCCACATAGCCATACAAGCTAATTGCCGTATCGTATCATCCTAACTAAGTCTGTAGGACAGTAGAAGGTCAGTCGTAATTGACTCTATCTTCGCCTTTAGCTAACTTATCGCTTCTAAGGATAAGTTAGCTATGATTTTTTGCTTGCCTAACCAAACTGAGTTCGCTAGACCGAACTTGCCAAGTAGTCCGCCAATGAGGCAATGCAAGCTTTCATAACAAGGCTGAGCCTTTAACGCCACCCTCAAGGGTTACTACATTAAACCCGCTTTGCGCCAAAATAAAAGTTGCTGCTGAACTACGTCTGCCTGTTTGGCAGTACAAAATATAGGTTTTGGATTTGTTTAAAGTTTCAGCCAGTTGGCGAATTTCGACGAGCGGCAAGTTAATGGCACCTTCAAGATGCGCATACTTATATTCTGAGGGAAGCCGAACATCTACCCATTGTGCACCCGCAGCTACTTTGGTTTTGGCTTCTTGCATAGAAATTTGAGAAATCAAAGGTGCTTTGAGTAGCTCAATAAAGTCTTCTTTATTTAAACGCAACAACTCGCCATCCGTTTTCATCACAACAGTGGCATTCCGTTTGTTACCTGAAACGAGGGCTTCTTCACCAAAAGCATTGCCTGCGACTAACTCGGCTAACACCACTGGGTTTTGCGTAGGGTCGCTTGCTCGGCTCACTTCTACAATGCCCTTTTGAATTAAATAGTAATAATCCCCTTCGGTGCCTTGTTTAATAATCATTTGCCCAGCTTCAACCTTAATGCTCGTCATGCGCTTGAACATTTCTTCAATATTGGCGGGGGGTAAACGGCTAAAGACCCCTGATTGCAATTTATTTGCGCTAAATACTCCAGTATCATTCATCCAATCGATTGCGCTGCGTTGAGGAGTACTATCCGCTTGTGTCATCGTTTCGGATAAGCTAGCATTACCTGAGACTTGATCCCAAGTCATCATGATGTCGAGTAAGTCGGTATCTATCCGTAAAATATCAATATCGGTTAATGCAATCGCGGCTTTGATTTTATGTCGAGTATTGACTGGGTGCTTTGCCACATCGGAACCACCACGTAAAATTACTTTTTTATCATCCACTAGGTTTACGCCTAAATCGCCCTTAAGTAGATACAGGGCTTGCGTGGTTTTGCTCATATTCATGCGTAATGGATCAATGTCTTTACTGACTCGCTCAACAAAGCATATTTGAGCGAGTTCTGCTTTTCGCCCTGAGGATAAGCTGGCGATGGGTTCTAAAACATTAAATAACGATTGATCAATAATAGCCATGGTAAGGTAATTGTAAAATAATGTTTGGTGATTATAAATCAAATACCTGAGATTGTTTAAGGGCTTTTATGGACATTTTATTTTGTTGAATCCATACGCTATTTTCAATTTCTTGCATAATCATCTGACCTTCACCAGGTTTTAAATGAGTGATGAAAATTTCAGTGGGATTTCCTTGAGTTTTTGGCTTAAATTTTGCGAGTTCATCTATCAGCATAGAAGGACATAAATGTTTAGATAATTTGGCTAATGCGAGCTCTGCATTGCTAAAAGCGGTTTCTATGATGAGGTATTTAAGGTGCTCAATGGTATTGATTTTATGCCAAAGAGCATCGCAAGTGGTGGTGTCACCTGTAAACACTAAGCTTGCCTCAGGGCTTTGTATTTGGTAACCAACGGCATCAATGACATGATGCGCGGGCAGTGGTGTGATTTTTCTGTCTCCTAGTGTAACAGCTTCGCCTAACGTGAGTGCACTGTAACGTAACATAGGTGCTTCTTGATTGGGAATCACATTGAAGTCGGGCCAGATTTTCCAATTAAAAATATGTGTGCGTAAAGTTTGCAGGGTTTCGGGAGTTGCGTGTACGGTAACGGGTTGATTGCGAAATCCCATGACGGTATCTAATAGTAGGGGAATGCAGGCGATATGATCTAAATGTGCATGGGTGATAAAAATATGATCAATTGCCATCAGTGCATCCATACTTAAATCACTCACGCCTGTGCCAGCGTCTATTAAAATGTCGCTATCCACTAATATAGACGTGGTGCGCTGGCTGCCACCAATGCCCCCGCTACATCCTAAAATTTTAATTTGCATAGTCTGCTTCTGCTTATGTTCAATATTTAACGCTTAATTTACTTGGTATCAAAGTTAAATACCCCATCCCAATTTGCATCTGGCGAGGTATGTCTAAAATAAGCAATGCGTTCAATATACATTCGGTATAAATAACGTTGAGGTTCTAGTTTTTGCAGGTTAATTAATTGCATCTCAGCTAAATCCCATTGCTGGCTACGGTAATATTTTACTGCTTCTTTGTACAGCTTTAAGTTATCTTTGGTACTTTTGTCTAAGGCGTTTTCTTCACAAATGGGCTCAAAAATTGCCACGGGCTTATTTTTACCCTTAACGCGCACGATGTCTAATTCACGATAAGCAAAGTCTGGCACTTGGTCTTTGGTAAACTCACTCACAATAAGTTGTACACCATATTGCTTAGTGAGACCCTCAAGGCGCGAGCCTAAATTTACCGCATCGCCCATAATGGTGTAGGCCATTCTAAACTCTGAACCCATATTGCCAACCGTCATGAGCCCTGTATTTAACCCCACCCCTACTTGGATGGCAGGCCAACCTTTTGCCGCAAAAGACTGATTGACCGTTTCTAACGCTTTTAACATCGCCAATGCAGCCAGTAGCGCATGTTTAGCATGATGCTTATCAGGCAAGGGAGCACCCCAGAATGCCATAATCGCATCCCCCATATATTTATCAATTGCGCCACGATGATGGTGAATGACATGCGTCATTGGGGTTAAAAATTCGTTCATTAACTGCGTGAGTTGTTTGGGTTCTAAGCCTTCAGATATCGTGGTAAACCCGCGCACATCTGAAAACATGACTGTCATTTCACGGTTTTCACTTTCTAAACTAATACGTTCAGGATTTTTTGCCATCTCTTCTACTAGCTCGGGCGGTACATACTGACCAAACAGTCCTGCAAGTTGCTTTTTGCCACGCGCTTCAACAAAATAACCATACGACATATTGACTAAATAAATGCTTGCAATGGTGACTAATAATGAAGCAATGGGCAGCACTGTATTGCCGTATTGCCATGCAATGAGGTTGGTGACAATGGCGACCAAAGCGGTAAGTAAGGTAAACACGGTTGCCCAAAGTGGGCTAAGTAAAGGTAATGCGATGGTCATTAGCACGCCGAACAACACAAGTAAGGTAAATTCAATGCCTAGGGTATAAGCTGGGTGCTGTTTGAGGTTATTATCTAAAATCCCCGCGATTAAATTGGCATGTATTTCAACCCCAGCATAAATGTTTTGCACAGGAGTTGAGCGTAAGTCCATTAAGCCTGCAGCGGTAGTGCCAAGTAGCACAATTTTATTGTTTAACAGTGCTGGATCTACTTTTTTATTCAGTACATCGCTGGCGGACACATAAGGAAAGCTGCCTTGTGGGCCGCGATATGGAATCAATGTTGATACTTTTTCATCCACTGGAATTTCAAAGTTTCCTAATTTAAGCCATTCTAAACCTGCGTATTGCTTACCTACGCCTACACCTTCTGCGAGTACAGGACTTATTTTGAGGTTGGGTATTTTGTTTGATAAAGCCGTACGTACTACTGCCAAAGCAAGCGATTCGTACATCTTGCCATCGTGTTCAATTAACATGGGGACTTTACGTGACACGCCATCCACATCGGGGTCGGGGTTAAAGTGACCCGCAGCTTTGGCGTTGTTTTGCAACACAGCTAAGTTAGCACCAAACCCTGTGGCTTGCATCCACTGTATTTTGCGACCTTTAAAGTCATTGCTACTTAGCGTGGGCGTAGGCAACACACCACTTTGGCTTGCATCTGCATCACGCAGGAAAAAATAGCCGAGTACCACGTTGCGATTTTTTAAGCTATTTGCAAAGCGTTGATCAAAATCTAGGCTGGGTTTTAAAGCATTAAGCGTTGCGTTAAATTGCGTATTGTCGTTAAAGTGTTTAGCTTGAATTTCTGCTAGCTTTTTCAGCCCTGAACTTTCATCTCTTTCTGCAAAAACCACGTCAAAACCAAGGGTGTTGACGTGATATTCATCAAAAACTGTATCAACCAATGTGGCTAGCTTGTCTCGCCCCCAAGGCCATCTACCCTGCTCTTTGAGGCTTTTTTCATCGATATCAATAATCACTACGCGTTCATCTATTGTATTGGGCATTAACGCGGTTAATCGTGTGTCGTAGCTAAAGTTTTCTAGACGATCCATTGCGCTAATAGGCAAAACACCGCTCGTATTAAGTAAAAAAATCAATAAAATGCTTAGACTTAAGCCTAAACGTGTCATGTGTTGTGACAAAAATTGCGCTATTTTCATGATTTATCATTCATAATATCTGCTTACAGTGATGCAGTATAATTTTTTATTACTTCATTTCATTTCAATATTGATGGTTTTATTAACCCAATCAATCAGCCCAAGCTTGGTGTTATGCGTGCTTTAAGCTGATTGTGATTGCTTAACAACGATGCGTTACCAACCACCTTTAGAAATTATGGCTACTTTAGCCAGCAGTGCAAGCAAATTAGATGCCAGTGTGATATGGCTACATGGTTTAGGGGCTGATGGTTATGATTTTGAGCCCATTGTACGCCAACTTTTACAACATCTGCCATTTGCATCTATACGCTTTATTTTACCTCATGCGCCGCAACGTGCAGTGACACGTAATCATGGTTACCTCATGCCAGCTTGGTATGACGTTTATGGCATTACGCCTATTCGTCAAGAAGATGAGACGGGTATTTTGGCGAGTGAAGCATACATTAACACACTGATTCAAAAAGAAATAGACCGTGGCATTGCGTGTGAGCGGATTGTGTTGGCTGGTTTTTCGCAAGGCGGTGCAATTGCCTTGCATACGGCATTACGTTACCCAAACAAACTCGCTGGCGTATTAGCACTTTCAACCTACTTGCCCTTACATGCGCAATTTTTGTCAAAGGCGCATCAGGCGAATGCACACACGCCGATTTTGATGGCACACGGTGTTTTTGATGAGGTCATTACGATGGAGATGGCTAAAACTTCTCACCATTTACTGCACTCTTGTCAATATCGCGTTAGTTGGTACGAGTACAACATGGCTCACTCTGTATGTGTGGAGGAGATTATGGATATTCAACATTTTTTACAGCAGGTTTTAAGCTAAGTTTTGGTAGAATAGCATCATTATTCTCTTAATTGATGCTGATTACTTATGCCTTCCACGCAAGCTAAAACAAAAGCCAGTGCCGTTTCAGTCAATACAATGAGTTATGAGCAGGCGTTTGCTGAGCTTGAACGTGTTGTGGCGCAAATGGAGTCAGCGCAAATGCCACTAGAAGCCACATTACAAGCTTATCAGCGTGGTAGCGAATTGCTTGAATATTGCCAAAAATCATTAGTCAAGGTAGAGCAGCAAGTCAAAATTTTGAATGAACGTCAGCAGTTAGTGCCTTTTGAGGCTGAGTAGTTTAATAATGCCAATTAACTACACTTTGGATTTCACTCAATGGGTTGCCGTGCAACAACAGCGCATTGAGCAGGTGCTAGATTCCACTTTGCCATCGGCAAGTAATTGCCCTGAAGCCTTACACAGTGCCATGCGTTACAGCGCACTCGCTGGAGGTAAACGCGTACGTGCTTTGCTATGCTATGCCACGGCAGAGCTTTGTGGCACAGAAATACAAGTTGCTGATGCCGCAGCCAGTGCTGTTGAGCTAATCCACGCTTATTCTTTAGTGCATGATGACATGCCATGTATGGACGATGATGATTTGCGTCGAGGTAAACCTAGTTGTCATAAGCAATATGATGATGCTACGGCATTATTGGTTGGCGATGCCTTGCAAAGCCTAGCGTTTACAGTACTTTCAAAACCACAGTTATGCGCAAATTCTGCACAGCAGTTAGCTATGGTACATCTGCTCGCAAACGCATCTGGCTCGCAAGGGATGGCAGGTGGGCAAGCTATTGATTTGAGCGCGGTAGGGCAATTGATGTCTCAGCAAGGTTTAGCACAAATGCATCGTCTTAAAACGGGGGCTTTGATTGAAGCTGCTGCGTTGCTGGGGGCCCAGAATGGGTCGCCTGAGCAAGTTGCATCAGTAAAAAATTATGCACAAAACATTGGTTTGGCTTTTCAGGTGGTAGATGATATTTTAGATACCGAGGCCGATACACACACTTTAGGTAAAACTGCAGGTAAAGATGCAAATAACCATAAGCCCACATACGTGACTATTTTAGGGTTAAATCAAGCCAAAGCACTTGCAAACACACTCTACCAAGCCGCGATTGATGCTTTGCAACCCTATGGCAAAAATGCACAACGCTTACATGAGCTTGCAATTTTTATTACGCAACGTCGTTTTTAAGCCTTTAAAATTTCTATGACTGCATTGCTAAACACTATTGATTCTCCTGCGCACTTACGCCAGCT
This sequence comes from Methylotenera sp., assembly GCA_013140755.1. Taxonomy (GTDB): domain Bacteria; phylum Pseudomonadota; class Gammaproteobacteria; order Burkholderiales; family Methylophilaceae; genus Methylotenera. Next base: position 10,394 of record JABFSF010000031.1, read on the forward strand.
TGAGCGTAAGCAATTAAGTCAAGTCGCAGAAGAGCTGCGCGCCTTTTTGGTAGAAAGTGTTGCAAAAACAGGCGGACATTTAGCTTCTAATTTAGGGGTGGTGGAGCTTACTATTGCGCTACATTATGTGTTTAACACGCCTGATGACCGCTTGGTATGGGATGTTGGGCATCAAACTTACCCGCATAAAATTCTTACAGGCAGACGCGATGCCATGCAAACCCTGCGTAAACCCAAAGGGCTTGCAGGCTTTCCTCGCCGTGCTGAAAGTGAGTATGATACTTTTGGCACGGGGCATTCCAGCACCTCTATTTCAGCGGCATTGGGCATGGCTGTTGCTGCGCAAAAAGCAGGTTTAGAGCGTCGATCGGTTGCAATTATTGGCGATGGTGCGCTCACGGGCGGTATGGCGTTTGAAGCACTTAACAACGCGAGCGATGTGAACGCCAATTTGCTCGTCATACTCAATGATAACGACATGAGTATTTCAAATAATGTGGGCGCACTTAACCAATATTTAAGCAAATTACTGTCTAGCCGCTTTTATAACAAAGTGAGGACTTCAGGTAAAAAAGTACTTTCTGGCTTGCCGCAAATTCAAGAGTTTGCCAAACGCGCCGAAGAACACGTCAAAGGCATGGTCTTGCCTAGCACCCTGTTTGAAGAGCTAGGCTTTAATTACATTGGCCCAATTGATGGGCATGATTTAGATGCGCTGATTGACACATTAAGCAACATTAAGCAGTTAAAAGGCCCGCAGTTTTTGCATATTGTGACGCAAAAAGGTAAGGGTTTTACGCCAGCTGAAAACAACCCAAATAAATTTCATGGGGTAGGTAAATTTGACCCCAGTAATGGCGATGCACTGGCGACAAAATCACACAAAACTTATACGGAAGTGTTTGGTGATTGGCTGATAGAGATGGCAAAAACTGACGCACGTTTAGTTGGCATTACCCCTGCGATGTGTGACGGCTCAGGCTTAAATGCTTTTGCCGAGCAGTTTCCAGAGCGTTATTTTGACGTAGGCATTGCCGAGCAACATGCCCTGACTTTTGCGGCTGGTATGGCGTGCGATGGCTTAAAACCTGTGGTGGCAATTTATAGCACTTTCTTGCAGCGCGCTTATGATCAACTTATTCATGATATTGCGCTACAAAATTTACCTGTGCTATTGGCGATTGACCGTGCTGGCTTGGTCGGGGCAGATGGCCCAACCCACGCAGGTAGCTTTGATTTAAGCTTTTTGCGTTGTATTCCCAATCTCATCATCATGGCCCCTTCGGATGAAAATGAATGCCGTTTAATGCTTACTACAGGCTATCAACATCAAGGGGTTGCAGCGGTGCGCTATCCGCGCGGTGGTGGTTCTGGGGTTGAAATAGAAAAAACACTTAACACGATTGAAATTGGTAAAGGCATAATCGTTAAGCAGGGTAAGCCATTAAAAAGTGGAAAAAAAGTTGCGATACTAGCCTTTGGTTCTATGCTGGCACCTGCGCTACAAGCTGCAGAAAATCTAGAGATGACAGTGGCCAATATGCGTTTTGTAAAACCCTTAGATACCGCACTTATTAGCCAATTGGCTCAAAGCCATGATTTAATCGTCACGATTGAAGAAAATGTGGTAATGGGTGGTGCGGGTGCCGCAGTGATGGAGGCAATGCAAGCCATGAGGCTACGCACTGCTACTTTATGCTTAGGCTTACCTGATGCTTTTATTGAACACGGCGTGCATGAAACCATGTTGGCAGAATGCGGTCTAGACGCTAAAGGCGTGATTGCCTCTATTGAAAAAGAAATACTTGAGTGATATACTCGGGTATTAGATAAATTGACATTATTCGGAAACACCATGACAAGCACAGCCCCAATTGAAGACGTACAAAATACCGCAGATACGCGCCATTTAGCGATTGATAAAGTCGGTATTAAGGCGATTCGCCACCCTGTGATAGTGAAAGATCGCGCGGGTGGAATGCAACACACGGTTGCCATGTTTAATATGTACGTGCATTTGCCGCAACAATTTAAAGGTACGCACATGTCGCGCTTTGTTGAAATTCTCAACATGAATGAACATGCGATTTCAATTGAATCATTTGAAAGCATTCTGCGCGAAATGGTGATTCGTTTAGAGGCTGAATCTGGTCATGTAGAAATGACGTTTCCATATTTTGTAAACAAAGCTGCGCCAATTTCGGGCGTAAAAAGTTTGCTAGATTATGAGGTCACATTTATCGGAGCGGTTGAAAACGGCAAGTTTGAAATTACGGTGAAAGTATTGGTCCCTGTCACCAGCCTGTGTCCATGTAGTAAAAAAATATCCGACTACGGCGCGCACAATCAACGCTCGCATGTTACCGTGACTGCGGTGATTAACGACTTTATCTGGATTGAAGACATTATTGATTTGGTAGAAAAGCAAGCCTCGTGTGAGCTTTATGGCTTGCTTAAACGCCCTGACGAAAAATTTGTGACTGAACGCGCTTACGATAATCCCAAGTTTGTTGAAGATATGGTGCGAGATGTAGCGGCGCAACTTAATGCAGAAAAACGTATTGTGGCTTACACCGTTGAGAGTGAAAATTTTGAAAGCATTCACAACCACAGTGCTTATGCCTTAATTGAGAACGATAAACGCGTTAAATAAGAGAGGTTGTAGGGTGCATGATTTGCAAGGTGAATGCCGCAGGCAGAGAAAGCACACAGAGGTGTCGCGCCCTTAATACTTCTTAGTGAGTGTTAGCGCAATATCTTGCCGCTTCATTTCTAGTCGATTTAAAGCACTCATGCCAAGTAATACGATGGAGGGTGAGCCACCTTCTAACACGCTTGCTTCAACTTGGCTTAGCGTAATTGCACCAATTTTTAAATTCGCTAGGCTTACTTTGTAGGCTTTTACCACCCCGTTTGCCGTGCCAACTAACACGGGTTCGCCGCGTTTATAATCAATTTTTGCAAACTCAGCATCACCACTATTGAGTGCTACGGTAGTCGCACCAGTATCAACTAAAAACTTTAATGAAGCACCGTTAATCGAGCAATCAGAGGTAAAGTGCCCGTGCTTATCTGCGTATAAAGTCACGCTTGGGCTGCTATTTGCATTAGCCCCGCCGATAGAGGCTGCTTGCCCCATGCCTAGTTGCTTGGTGACCCCTTCCACTTGCAATGTGGCGGTTTGACTATTGGCAGCCAGCAGTTTTACGCCGTCACTGCTTTGTCCTACACTTAAAGTTTTAGGTTTGCCGCCATTGATAATCAGCACGGCTTTACTATTAAATAAACCTACAATATTCACTTGCGTCTCTGCCATTACCCACTCTGCAAAGAATAAGGTTGCAAGGGTTGCGAGAGTGATGCTGCTTTTAATCAGGTTTTTCATTTAAACATTCCTGCTGCGTGAGGTTTCGGTGATAGCTTTAAACCAAAATAAATAACTAAGCATCCAATTAACGGAAAAATGGCCGCCAATGCAAATGTAGCTTGCCCACCTAAAAACTGCAAGCCATACCCGCCCGCTAAGCCGCCGATAGTGCCACCCACACCATACGCTACACTGTTATAAATGGCTTGACCTTTGGCTTGATGTCGCCCGTTAAAATAATGCGCTACCACCTCAACTGAAGCGGCGTGAAAGCTGCCAAACGTGGCTGCGTGTAGGGTTTGTGCTAATACAATCAGCCATAAACTTTCTACCGCAATGCCAATTAAGCTAAAGCGAATAACGGCTAAAATTAGGCTGATAAGCAGTATGCATTTAAGGCTAAAACGCGCCATGATTTTGGGCATGAGCATAAAAATGCCGATTTCACAAATCACCCCCACTGACCACAACAAGCCGATAGTGCTTTTGCTATAACCATGCTGGGCTAAATAAATGGAGTAAAAGTTATACAGCACGCCATGCGCAGTGACCATCAGTGCGCACCCTACTAACAAGGCAATCACATTGGGCTGCCTAACCACCTGCCAAATATTAAAATGATCCAGCGCATGTGGCGCAACTTTAGCCTCAGGCAACTTAAAACTAAGCAGAAATAAAGTAATTTGCACGCCCAATAAAAACCACAATAAACTTTTAATGCCAAAAGCCTCTGTCACAAAGCCTAATAGCACTGAAGCGACAATAAAGCCAAGTGACCCCCACATGCGGATACGGCTGTAATGGCCGTTAGTTGTTGCCAAATGCGCCAAAGTGAGCGACTCTGAAAGTGGCAAGGTTGAGCTGGTAAATAAACTTAAAGCTGCCATGACTAAAAAAATCGCCCAAAACCCATGCGCCCAAAATACTGCCGTAAACCCTAGCAGGCCAAGTAAAGCGGTGAGCTTAATCCACACCACGCGTTTGGCTGTGTGATCTGCCAACCAGCCCCAAAAGTTAGGTGAAAATATTCTGCTTATTTGAAACAGTGACATCAAAACACCAATATCTGCAGGCGAAAAGCTTTCAGCCTTTAAATACAACCCCCAGTAAGGTACAAACGCACCTACAAAAAAGTAGTAAATAAAATAAAAGCGGGATAAATTAAAATGCAGTTGATGGCTCAAGGTAAAAGGGTCTTGTAAAATCGGAATGCCTATGGTGCAAGGCACCTGCTTATTTAATCACGGTCACCACAAATCAGCAATGTTGCAAATTTACAACAGATGTAAAATCTTGTGACTAAAATGCAAACTTTAAGTTGAATCAATTAAATCACTTGGGTATATTAACGCTTACCTTCTTGGTGCTTATATATTGAGGTAAAACTCAAATATTGCATTGAGAGAGTTTGCAAACTTTCTTATTAAGTGCTTTGCTAGCAATAGTAAAGTGGCTAATGGGGTAAATTAAGTAACACAGTAGTAATTCTTTTTATGGAGATTTATATGAAAACAACAATTAAATTAGCAGTTGCTTCAGCTCTAGTAGCAGTTGCTTCAAGCGCACAAGCTGGTATCTCAATTCCAGCTGGTGATTGGACATTGGATATCGGTGGTGTTGTAAACGCTTACTACACACACACAAACTTCAGTGGTGATGCAGGTGCTGGTGCAGCTCCTTTAGGTTTAGGTAACGGTAATGCTGATAGTACAAACAACATTACAACTGGTTTGTTGCCAAACTACTTATCAGTTTCTGGTAAAACACGTCAAAATGACTTAGATGTTGGTTTCACAATCAGCATTAACCCAGGTGCTTCAACAACTGCTGGCGGCTTCCAAGGCTCACAACAAGAAAACCGTCAAGCATTCTTAACATTTGGCGACAAATCATGGGGTTCTATCAAATTAGGTAAAGACTTAGGCATTTATGCTTCAGACGCTATCTTAAACGACATGACATTGTTAGGTGTTGGTTCAGGTGCTGGTTCATTGGCTGGTAACACAACAACTTTAGGTCGTATCGGTACAGGTTTCATGTATGCTGACTGGAAATCACAAGTGGCTTACTCATCACCAAACTGGAATGGCTTTAGCTTTACAGTTGGTTTAACTCAAGGTTGGAATGCGGCTTCTACATTAGGTAGCGCAACTAGCAACCAACGTAGCGGTTCACAATCAGCTTACGAAGGTAAAGCAAGCTACGAGTGGGCTGGCGACGTTGCTGGTAAAGTGTGGGTTTCAGGTATTTCACAAAAAGTTAAAGGCTTAACAGCTGGTGGTGATGACCGTGCAACTGCATTTGACATTGGTGCTAATGTAAACGTAGCTGGCTTCGGTTTAACAGCTTACTACGGTGATGGCGATGGTATCGGTCAAACAATTCAATTGTTCGACGGCTTTGATGCTGCTGGTAAATCACGTGATTCAGACCAATGGTACTTACAAGGTACATACACAATTCCAGGTGTAGGTACTAAATTAGGTGCTTCATACGGTGAATCTACATTAGACGGCAACAGTGCTGATGCATTCAACGATGTTGAAGATTCTATGTGGACAATCGGTGCTTACCACCCATTAACAAAACACTTGAACTTGGTTGCTGAGTACTCACAATCAGAGCGTGAAATCGGCGCAGCTGATGCAAAAGCAAAAACAGTTTCTTTAGGCGCAATCTTATTCTTCTAGGATAAGGCTGACATAAGTCAGTGCAGTTAAAGTAACAAGCAAAAACGGCAACTTCGGTTGCCGTTTTTTTATCTATCCTAATCGTTGGTGTGCGAGCGCATTGAGGTATGATTGCGTTGTTTATAGTTGGAATGTTGATGTGAACAGCACGCAAATTCAAGTGACCGCAGAGGATTATCGCATTGCCAAGCTGGCGGCTTTGGCTATTTCGCTTCATTTGCTTGAGACTGTGATTCCCTCTCCTTTACCTGGGGTTAAACCTGGTATTGCTAATATCATCACGCTTTATGTGTTTTACCAGTTTGGTTTTGCTACGGCGGTGTGGGTGAGTGTGATTCGTGTGTTTGCGAGTGGCTTGTTGTTTGGACAGTTTTTATCACCAACCTTTGTGTTAAGTTTAAGTGGTGCGCTGCTGAGCTTGTTGGTATTGCGGTTTGCCAGCTATTTGCCGCGTGCGCATTTTAGTGTGATCAGTTTAAGTATATTAGCTGCAGTTGGGCATATTGCAGGGCAGCTTTTGGTGGTAAGATTTTGGCTGATTCCTCATGCTGGAGTGGCATATTTGGTGCCAGTGTTGATGTTAGCTGCTGTTTTTTTTGGGCTAATTAACGGCGTAATT
>JABFSF010000140.1 GCA_013140755.1 Methylotenera sp.
GGCTTAGGCAATATTAACTTCTTTGATCCAAAGCGCGTGGTGGCGTTTCCGCATTTATCTTTGGCTTCAGGCGCGATTAAAGGTTGGGATAAACGGAATCAGTTTTACTTCCAAATGTTGGCGAGCATTGCAACACATTACAATTTTGATTTAGAAACCACGTTTGAAAAGCTGCCTGAATACATTCAAAAAGTACTGCTGAACGGCAGTGGCAAAGAAGAAATCGCCTTTAAATACCTGAACGAGCGAGGTCAGTTTTACCAAAAAACGCACAGCTTTGAAGGTATTTTAAACAACTTACAACGTCGCTATCACGAAACTGACTCACAAACCGTACGTGAAGAACTTGCAAAATACCTGAACTCACAAAGCTGCCCAGATTGTGCTGGCACACGATTACGTAAAGAAGCACGCCATGTAAAGGTGGGCAATAAAAATATTCACGAAGTTTGCCAAGTACCGCTTAAGTTAGCGCTCACTTTCTTTGAGTCGCTTGAACTTACAGGGGCTAAACTTGCCATTGCCGATAAAATCGTGAAAGAAATTAGTAATCGTCTTAAGTTTTTAACTAATGTCGGCTTGGAATATTTATCCCTTTCACGCTCGGCAGAAACCCTTTCAGGGGGTGAGGCGCAACGCATCCGCCTAGCCTCGCAAATTGGTAGCGGCCTAACAGGGGTAATGTATGTACTGGATGAGCCTTCTATCGGTCTGCATCAGCGCGATAACGACCGCCTGCTCGATACCCTCAAACGCCTACGTGATATTGGCAATAGCGTAATTGTGGTGGAACATGACCAAGATGCCATCATGGCTGCCGATTATGTCGTGGATATTGGGCCAGGTGCGGGTGAGCATGGTGGCCGCATCGTGGCAGAAGGCACGCCTAGCCAAATTAAAGCCAACTCAAATTCACTCACAGGTGAATATTTAAGCGGCAAACGCCAAATTACCTACAATAAAAAGCGTACCGCGCCTGACCCTACACGCTGGCTTACGCTGACAGGTGCCACTGGAAACAACTTAAAAAATGTGTCACTCAAATTGCCTGTTGGCTTACTCAGCTGCATTACAGGGGTTTCAGGCAGCGGTAAATCAACGTTGATTAACGACACGCTTTACCGCATTGTGGCGCAACATCTATACGGCAGCAGCACTGAACCTGCCCCTTATAACGAAATGGAAGGTTTAGCATTTTTTGATAAAGTAGTGGATGTTGACCAAAGCCCTATTGGTCGCACCCCGCGCTCCAACCCCGCCACCTATACAGGTTTATTTACGCCAATTCGCGATTTATTTGCCGCAGTGCCAGAAAGCCGCATGCGGGGCTACGGGCCAGGCCGATATTCATTTAACGTAAAAGGTGGACGCTGCGAGGCCTGCCAAGGCGATGGTGTGATTCGTGTCGAAATGCACTTTTTACCCGATGTGTATGTGCCATGCGATGTATGCAAAGGCCAACGCTATAACCGCGAAACCTTGGAAATTCAATTTAAAGGTAAAAATATTCACGAAATTCTAGGTATGACCGTGGAGCAAGCGCATACTTTCTTTAGCGCACAACCCGTGATTGCCCGTAAATTACAAACCTTGCTCGACGTTGGCTTAGGCTACATTACCTTAGGGCAAAGTGCCACCACGCTTTCAGGCGGCGAGGCGCAGCGGGTAAAATTGGCACTTGAGCTAAGCAAACGGGATACTGGCCGCACACTTTATATTTTAGATGAGCCCACCACAGGCTTACACTTTGCAGATATTCAGCTATTGCTGGATGTGATTCACCGCCTACGCGATGCAGGCAACACCATTGTGATTATTGAACACAACTTAGATGTGATTAAAACGGCCGATTGGATTGTCGACATTGGACCCGAAGGCGGCGATGGCGGCGGTACGATTATTGCCGAGGGTACGCCTGAACAAATCGCGCAGAATAAACAAAGCTATACCGCCAAATATTTAAAAAACATGTTATAAACGCATTGAGTTCACTTTGGAATTACCCCATAATGACTCCATAAAACGCATCACGCTATAATAAGCAGTTGATTCACTAGGAACGCAAAGTCTTGAGTCAGTGGACACATTCAACCATTGGCTTTTATTCAGTGTAAGTCTCTAAATTTTTTCTTGTATTTCGTAGAAAAAACTTTTTTGGATAAATAATCAGCAAGTTCTACTATTCAAGTACTTATGATGAATCACGCTACCAAAACAACTGCCATAGAATCATCAAAGCTTGCTCAACTAATTGCAGCCAGCCCAAGAACGCTTTTTACGAGTTGTCTATTAGGCATTGTTTTAGTTTATCTGCAACATGGCTCAATTGCGCCACAGGTATTGTACACATGGCTAGCACTCATCATTAGTATCAATTTAGTTCGCATTACGTTTACTTATTACGTTAAAAGAAACCCAAGCAATGAACTTGCAACACTTCAAACGCGGCTTCGCCAGTTTCGTTATGGGTTGATGGCTAGCGGCTTGGTATGGGGGGTTGGCTCGCTTTTTTTGATTCTCCCCGCCGATTTAACCCATCAGATGATGGTGATATTTATATTGACCGGACTATCTGCTGGCGGCGTTGCCTCTTATTCGGTTGATGTTAAATCTGCTATTCCTTACACTGCCCTAACGATTGTACCTATTGTAATTTATCTATTTTTTATGAACACGAATCTCTCAATCATTATGGCGTTTACAGGAGGACTCTATCTCAGTTTTTTAGTTGTCAGCATCCTCCATCTTAACCAAACCTTAATAGAAAATTTTAACTTAAGGTTTGATGCAATAGCTCGTGAAGAAGCCATTCAACACCTCGCTTTTTACGACGTACTCACTAAGCTACCTAATCGCCGCTTATTACTTGATCGACTTGACCATGCACTTGCCATGGGAGAGCGCACCACACGGCGTGGTGCATTTTTATTTTTAGACTTAGATAATTTTAAAATACTCAATGATACCCAAGGGCACGAGATAGGCGACTTACTTCTTCAACAAGTGGCTATACGCCTGTTAAGCTGTGTGCGCGAAAGCGACACTGTTGCAAGACTTGGTGGTGATGAGTTTGTGATTATGCTAGAAGATTTAAATGATGGACTAAGTGCCGCCACACAACAAGCAGAAAACACCGCCAATAAAATAGCTGCCGCACTCAACCGCCCCTATCAACTCAATCACCTAATGCATTACAGCACACCGAGCATTGGCATTGCCATTTTTCCTGACCATGGAACCACCCACACTGAGCTACTCAAACATGCTGATATTGCCATGTATCAAGCAAAAAAAGCTGGGCGCAATGCAGTACGAACATTTAAACCTGATCATTAAAATATCCTCTCACTCCAAACTAAATATGCATTTTTTAATCAAAAAATAAATTTTATTCAAACATTACTCGCATGATTACCATAGAAAATCTAACCGTTAAATTTGATAATTTTACTGCAGTCAATCAACTTAACCTTCATGTCAAACGTGGTGAATTATTTGGCTTTTTAGGCCCCAATGGCGCAGGAAAAACCACTACAATTCGAGTGCTCAATGGAGCATTAAAACCTAACGCTGGGTGCGTACGAATTTCTGGCTTTGATATCGCGCAACAGTTACAAGCCATTAAAACCATTGTTGGATACGTTTGTGATACTGAAAACCACTATGAAGAATTAACAGGTAGAGAGAATTTAACTTTATTTGCTAAACTTTATGGTGTTCCATCCGATACTGTTGCTACTTGGCTAGCGCGATTGCAATTGACAGAAGCTGCCGATGTAAGAGTCCGTGGTTATTCAAAAGGCATGAAAAAGAAACTGCTCATTGCACGTGAACTACTTCATCAACCTCAACTTATCTTTTTTGATGAACCCACGGCGAATTTAGACGCGCATTCAATTGCTTTAGTACGCAAGCTCATGCGAGATTTAGTCGCAGAAGGTGCCACCGTATTTTTAACTACGCATGATATGGAGGAAGTTGAAGCGATTTGTGATCGCGTTGCAATTTTGGCAAAAGGACGGCTGTTAGAGTGCGACACTCCCACAGCGTTTATTACTCGCCACGCGGAACGTTTTTGTGATGTGCAATATGATCAAAATGGAGTGACATACAGACAGTCTTTTCACTTAGATTTAGATGCCGACAGGCAGGCTCTCGCAGAAATTGTGCTCAAAGAGCATTGCGTTAGAGTCCATTCGCGAGAATTTAAATTTGAGGATGTCTTTAAAAAACTAACAGGGGAGATTTATACATGAGTCCTCGTGTCGCAAGAGTTTTTACCCTGTATCAAAAAGAATGGATGCGTATCAAGCGCAATCCAGCAGCACTAATGGCTGTTGGCTTGATTATCCTTATGGCGTTTTTAGTTAATATTGAAAACAAAGCCAGAAAACAAGAAAAAATACAAGAAAGTCAACCCTGTGCACTTGTGTTTAGCACTGAAGACTCATTCATTAAACACCTAAAATCTTTACCTGAAAGTCAGAAAATTAGATTTATCCAAACCGAACAATTGGTAATATCAAGCACTCTTAACTATCCTGCTAACATTCGCTGCGTTGCGGAAATTTATCCTGAAGCATCCGTTGAGCAAGTCATGCATCGGCGAATTAAATTTAGGATGGTGGGTGAGAGCCCTCAACTACAACAACTTTCACGTTGGGTCATCGCAAGCTTCGCAAACTTTAACGCCAAGGTGAAGCTTGATTTCAGCATCAGTGCCATGCAAAATAACACCCCAACTAAAACCTTAGGAAACATTGATTTAAGCACGTCAGGTTCAAAAGCAATTGTAGGTGCAATGCTATTATTTTCTGCGCAATACTTTTTATGCTTTGCCTTGTTTATTTCATTTTCTGCCCATGAGCGCGAACGTGGCATTTTACAAGCACTTGCTTTAACCGCCACCAGTGCGGGGGAGCTTTTACTCTCAAAAATTCTCTTTCACTTAAGTTTGTCTTGGGTTGCAAGTATGATTATCATGCAAACCTTATCTCCTTATAATATTTGGGCTTTTCCCGCCAATTTGTTAGCCAATGGTGTCGTAATCCTCTCAAGTTTGGGTTTAATCTCTGTCGCTGCCATTATCACTAGCTTAAATAGAACTCAAACTTCTGCAAGTTTAGTGGGGTTTTGCTATTTAATGTTGATGGGGGTTATTTTTGCACTAGCACCCAAATTTATTGCTTTTAATGCCATTAGAACCTTTATGTTTGAAGGTCATGCCATTCTATTATTCACAGTAATTTTAGATAATTTTTCAAAACCCAATATGGTCAAAGCAGGGGGAGCACTCATATTTTTACTTTGGCAACCTGTTTTGCTTTTATTCATTGCCAGCATCATCTGGAAAAAACATGGCTGGCATAATCCCTAAAGAAACACCCCATCAATCATGACGACACCTTCAATACACGCATATCCACAATGGCAACTATTAGGTACAACCATTGGCGGTATGAGCATTCTTACCGTTTTAACTATTACGCAATTTTTTATCATTGGCACTTGGTTCGCAATGCATCATAAAGTGCCAACTCCCAATGATTTTGCCAATATTTCTAACGGCAATTTATTTGCCATAATGATTATCATCACTTCAACACTATGCAGCACATTCACAATTGCCATCATCAAGCTCAAGCGAGGAAGCAATATTAAGCACTACTTGGCATTACATCAACCATCCCAAGCAAACATACTTCAATGGTTAGGCATCCTTGCTGTTGTTTTGCTAGTCAGCGAGTTGTTTGTATATTTTTCTAAAAACAACGCAGCACTGCAATTTATCCTGCCAATTTACCAAACAGCACAACCGCTTTGGCTACTTTGGGTTGCTGTGGTGATTGCTGCACCATTGTTTGAAGAGCTATTTTTTCGTGGTTTTTTATTTACAGGTATCGCCTCAAGCGCACTAGGAAAAACAAGTGCTGTCATTTTAACCAGTGCCATTTGGACTGCCATTCACTTGCAATATGATGCCTTTAATATGCTAGTAATTTTTAGTATTGGCATTATTTTAGGGCTTGCCAGATTACGTACAAACTCTATTTCTACACCACTCATCATGCACATGGTGAACAACGCGCTCTCTATGCTACAAGTACACTTTTACTTATCATTCTAAAAACGGCTTTTCATCCACTAAACACACCAAAAAGGCTAAAGAGGATTTTCTCTTTAAAACAAAAAAGACCTTAAATCTAAGGTCTCTTTAAACTCAATCAAAACTTATTGCGTGATTTTGTCGCTTTTCCAAAGTTAAAAGTAGCTTTTTTTGATCGGCTGGCGGCATCTCCCACCATGATTTAATTTCATCTAAGGTGCGGTAACATCCCAAGCAGTACCCTGTTGTATTATCCATGCTACAAACACCGATACAGGGCGTTTGAACTTCATCTTGATTATTGTCAACCATCAATATCATTGCCTCGTTCATTAACTCAAAGTGCCATGGCATTGCTTATACTTTTTACCTGAACCACATGGGCATGGATCGTTGCGCCCAACTTTAACGCCTTCACGCACTACTGCTTGCCCAGCAGCAAGTTGTGCTGCTTCATCTGCTGCAACTGGGTTCGCTAACGCTTCATCGTAATCTGCATGTTGATATTGTACATTAGCAACTTCGGCGGGTTTCTCTACAGCTTCAACATCCGCTTCGGTTTTCACTTGCACTAACATAGTCACTTTGGTGACTTCATTTTTAATGGTATTAAGTAAGCCTTCAAACAGTTCAAAAGCTTCACGTTTATATTCTTGCTTAGGATTTTTTTGTGCATAAGAGCGTAAATGAATGCCTTGGCGTAAATGATCTAAGGCTGCCAAATGCTCACGCCAATGGTTATCTAAACTTTGCAACATCACAGAACGTTCAAACTGACGCAGAATATCGGCACTTGCTAAGACTTCTTTTTCGGCATAGTTTTGATTGGCTGTGTCTAAAATACGTTCGCGTAAGGTCTCTTCATGTAAATCTGGGTTTTCTTCCAACATTTTTTGTAGTGGAATTTCTAAACCAAAATCGGCTTTAAGTTCACGTTCTAATGCTGGCACATCCCATTGTTCTTCAACGCTATCAGGTGGAATATACGTTGCCATGACGCTTGCCAGCACATCTTCACGCATGGCCTTGATGGTGTCGCCTACGTCTGTGGCTTCTAGTAGCTCATTACGTTGCTCATAAATTACTTTACGTTGATCGTTAGCAACATCATCGTATTCAAGTAGTTGTTTACGAATATCAAAGTTTCGGCCTTCTACTTTACGCTGCGCGTTTTCAATGGCACGCGTCACCCACGGATGTTCAATCGCCTCACCATCTGGCATATTAAGTTTGCCCATAATCGCTGAAACGCGATCTGAGGCAAAAATACGTAATAATTGATCTTCAAGCGAAAGATAAAAACGGCTTGAGCCAGCGTCCCCTTGACGACCTGAGCGACCACGCAATTGATTATCTACACGGCGAGATTCATGGCGTTCAGTGCCCACAATATGCAAGCCACCCGCAGCCAACACGCCATCATGACGCTCTTGCCACGCTGCTTTAATTTGCGCAACTTGTGCTTCTTTTTGCGATTTAGTTAAGCTTTCGTCGGCTTCTACCAATTCAATTTCAGGCTCTGGATTACCACCTAGTACAATGTCTGTACCACGGCCTGCCATATTCGTCGCAATGGTAATCACGCCAGGGCGACCCGCTTGCACAATAATATGGGCTTCACGCTCATGCTGCTTGGCATTCAGCACTTGGTGCTCTAATTTGGCTTCGGTCAGTAATTTTGAAATAAGCTCTGAATTTTCAATAGAAGTCGTGCCCACCAAAACAGGTTGCCCACGGCTTTGGCAATCTTTAATATCTTCAATCACCGCTTCGTATTTTTCGCGTGCGGTTCTATAGACTTTATCCATCGCATCTTTACGTTGCATAGGGCGATGTGTTGGAATGACTACCGTTTCTAAACCATAAATTTGATTAAATTCATAAGCTTCAGTATCCGCAGTCCCCGTCATGCCAGAAAGCTTGGCGTACATACGGAAGTAATTTTGGAAGGTGATAGAAGCCAGCGTTTGATTTTCTTTTTGAATTTCAACACCTTCTTTGGCTTCAACTGCTTGATGCAAACCATCAGACCAGCGGCGACCTGTCATCATGCGCCCTGTAAACTCATCTACAATCACAATTTCACCATCACGTACGACGTAGTGTTGATCACGGTGATACAAATGACGCGCCTTTAATGAAGCATATAAATGATGCACTAAGGTAATGTTCGCTGCCTCATATAAACTTGAACCTTCAGCTAATAAGCCAGATTGAGCAAGCAACTCTTCAGCATGCTCATGCCCTTGTTCAGACATCACCACATTTTGCGCTTTTTCATCCACCCAAAAATCGCCCGCGCCTTCTTCTTCTGTTTGTGCAACAAGCTTGGCGGCAACCGCGTTAATTTGATTATAAAGTGCGATGCTGCCATCCGCTTGGCCTGAAATAATCAGTGGTGTACGGGCTTCGTCAATTAAGATTGAGTCCACTTCGTCAATCAGCGCATAATTTAAGCCACGCTGTACGCGCTCTTCACGGCTATACACCATGTTGTCGCGCAGGTAATCAAACCCATATTCGTTATTCGTACCATAAGTAATGTCAGCGGCATAGGCTAATTGCTTCGCATCATGCGACATTTGCGATAAGTTAATCCCGATGGATAGCCCCAAAAAATTGTAAAGCTTACCCATCCACTCCGCATCACGCTTTGCCAAATAATCATTCACGGTAATCACGTGAACACCTTTGCCACTTAATGCATTTAAGTATGCAGGGAGTGTTGCTACCAAGGTTTTACCTTCCCCTGTACGCATTTCAGAAATCTTACCTGCATTCAGCACCATGCCGCCAATAAGCTGCACATCAAAATGGCGCATTCCTAAAGCGCGGCGACTACCCTCACGCACCACAGCAAAGGCTTCTGGCAGAATTTTTTCTAACGATTCGCCATTGGTAATACGTTGTTTAAATTCAGCTGTTTTAGCGCGCAATGCTTCGTCACTCAAGGCTTGCATTGCAGGCTCTAGTGCATTGATTTGTGCTACTTTTTGTGCGTATTGTTTAACAAGCCTATCGTTACGGCTTCCGAATAATTTTTTGAACAACGTGGAGATCATGAAATGAAAGACTTTCGGTTAAGAGGGTGTGAGTGAGTTTGTTTCAAATTGAAAGCTTGCGCCAAGTTAGAGGTTTTTTTAAGTTAAGAGAGATAGTAGCAAAGTTAATTGTGACATGTGATTTAAGATGTGGTTTTATTTTACTATTTCAATAGCCACATTAGAAAATTATTCATGCGTGTAATGTGCTTGCAAATACTTGCGTGGGTCTAAAGGGTTGCCATTGAGTCTAATTTCATAATGTAAGTGTGGCCCTGTTGATCGTCCAGTGCTTCCCACTTCTGCTATTTTTTGCCCTTTTTCTACGCGATCCCCCGCCTTAACAAGCAGTTTTGAAGCGTGAGCATAGCGTGTTTCTAAGCCAGATCCATGATCAATTTTGACAATTTTACCATAATCAGGTGTTTGTTCTGACGACGATACAATGCCGCCAGCAGCCGCATAAATAGGGGTGCCTGTATTGGCGGTAAAATCTAAGCCTTCATGAAATGCTTTGTTTCCATTAAAAGGGTCAATTCGCCAGCCGTAACTTGATGAGTTAAATGCCGCTTCAACAGGGCTGCTGTTAGGTAACATATCTTTTAAAACACTTTTTTGCAGCAGCTTAGCTTCTAAATCACTCAAATGCTCGCTCTCAAACTCTATTTTGGCCATTAAGCTAGCAATTTCTTTTTGCAGAGCAACTTCTGATAGTGGCGCATTGCGTACGAGTGGGCCGCCACGGTTAGCGTTGTCTGGTTTGGTTTCTGTATTATTTTGACGAACGGCTTCTTTTTCGCCTGCTAGTTTAGATAAACGATCACTTTGCGCATCCAAGCGCATAATGCGTGCTTGCATTTCACCAAGTTGCACAGCATAAGCATCTAAATGTTTTTGTGGGTTACTAAATGAGAAGTGTAAGGGTCTAGATAATAAAGATTGAGCACCTTGTTGTACGGAAGAATCCTGTGGCACAATGAGTAGAAGTGCTAGCAGTAGTGGCACTAACACAAGCGCACATAAAATCAGCACTACTTGCAGCACTGAGAGCGTTTTTGCTTTTGCCATATTATTTGAGACTAAGATGATGTTCATACAATCTATTATCAATGTTTATTTGCACCCATAAACTTATGCAACCATTGAATGTACTCCTTAAAGAATCAGCCCCTAATGTACTGCAAGTGCGTTATGCACAAATGCAAGCCGCTGAAAAAATTTGGCACGAAATTGTACCCGAAAATTTGGCTCAATATACCCAAGCAATTTCGATTAAAAATCAGCAATTAACGCTACTTGCAACCAACAATGCAGTTGCCGCAAAAATTAAACTTTTAAGCCCTAGCTTATTGATTAAATTAGAAAAGCAAGGGTGTGAAGTTACCGCAATTCGGGTAAAAGTGCAAGTTAAATCTAACCCGCCTGCATCATCTAAGCCAATCAAAATGTTGAGCCGTGAAGCGGTAACACAGTTAAATAGGTTGAAAGAAAGGCTATCAGGTTCAGCACTTGGTGAGGCCATCTCTAGAGTGATTGATCACGCAAACAAACCATAAAACCTCGCAGGCATTAATGGCTCTAATAAGTAAGCGGTTGTGATACATTCACATTAGTGTAATAATGAGTTGCGCCTTAAATAGCAAATGCACGTATAGTCTTTAAAGCTTGATGCAGAGCGATTTAAAGCACACGCAATTTTATGCTTTAGATTTGGTTTTAATTTCACACGCTTTTAGTTTTTTCTGTTGGTTTGTGTCCAACTTTTTGATAAAAATTTAAGATAGGGAGAGGTTATGTCAGTCGAACTAATGATTGCCATGGGAGCAGCAATTTTAGCGGTACTCTATGGTGCAGTAATGAGTAAGTGGATTTCAGGTTTGCCAGCAGGTAATGCACGTATGCAAGAAATTGCCAGTGCGATTCAACAAGGTGCTGCTGCGTATTTAGCCCGTCAATATAAAACCATCACTATTGTGGGTGTCGTACTCGCAATTTTAATCGCAATATTTCTTAATGTAACGACTGCCATCGGCTTTGTTCTTGGCGCAGTGCTTTCTGGTGCTTGCGGCTTTATTGGAATGAATGTATCAGTGAAGGCGAATGTGCGTACAGCGCAGGCGGCGACGGGCGGCATTGCACCTGCACTGGATGTTGCTTTTAAAGGTGGCGCAATTACGGGTATGCTAGTAGTAGGCTTAGGCTTGTTAGGCGTTGCTGGCTTTTACTGGTTTTTAGGCGGAGAAGCAGCGACAGACCTGAACCCTCTTATTGGATTAGCTTTCGGCTCATCTCTCATTTCAATTTTCGCGCGTTTGGGCGGCGGTATTTTCACTAAAGGTGCAGACGTTGGTGCTGACTTAGTTGGTAAAGTTGAAGCTGGCATTCCAGAAGATGACCCACGCAACCCAGCGGTAATTGCAGACAATGTGGGCGATAACGTGGGCGACTGCGCAGGGATGGCAGCTGACTTATTTGAAACGTATGCAGTAACACTCATTGCTACGATGGTGCTCGGTAGTTTGTTGGTGTCAAATGCTGGGGCTAATGGTGTGCTTTACCCGCTCATGCTGGGTGCGGTTTCGATTGTGGCTTCAATCATAGGCTGTTTCTTTGTGAAAGCCTCACCTGGCATGAAAAATGTCATGCCTGCTTTATACAAGGGGCTCGCTGTTGCTGGCATTTTATCGCTGGGCGCATTTTATTTTGTCACCACAAAAATGTTCCCTGAAGGTTTAACGGCTGGTGATTTAGTCATTTCTGCTAACCAACTATTTGGCGCATGTGCCGTTGGCTTGGTACTTACGGCCGCATTAGTTTGGATTACTGAATACTACACAGGTACAGATTATGCCCCTGTGAAGCACGTAGCACAAGCATCAACCACAGGTCACGCGACTAACATTATTGCGGGTATTGGCATTTCAATGAAATCAACCGCTTGGCCTGTGCTTTCAGTGTGTTTGGCGATTTGGACAGCTTTTCATTTAGGCGGATTATATGGCATTGCAATTGCGGCTACTGCCATGTTGAGCATGGCTGGTATCGTTGTGGCACTTGATGCTTACGGCCCAATTACCGACAATGCAGGTGGTATTGCTGAGATGGCAGAACTCCCAAGTAGCGTGCGTGATGTAACCGACCCACTAGACGCCGTAGGTAATACAACAAAAGCGGTGACTAAAGGCTATGCCATTGGTTCAGCAGGCTTGGCAGCACTTGTGTTATTTGCTGACTATACCCATAAACTAGAAGGTGCTGGCATTGCAGTTAAATTTGATTTAAGTGACCCGATGGTGATTATTGGTTTATTTATCGGTGGCTTAATCCCATTCTTATTCGCCGCAATGGCAATGGAAGCTGTAGGTCGAGCCGCAGGTGCTGTGGTTGAAGAAGTGCGCCGCCAGTTCCGCGATATTAAAGGTATTATGGAAGGTACGGCCAAGCCAGAATATGGTAAAGCTGTTGACATGCTCACTACTGCTGCAATTAAAGAGATGATGGTTCCATCACTCTTGCCAGTTGCAGTACCTGTGGCAGTCGGCTTATTGTTAGGTCCTGTTGCTTTAGGGGGCTTGTTAATGGGCACGATTGTAACGGGCTTATTTGTAGCAATTTCAATGTGTACGGGTGGTGGTGCTTGGGACAATGCTAAAAAATACATTGAAGACGGTCACCATGGCGGCAAAGGCTCAGATGCACATAAAGCCGCTGTAACAGGCGACACTGTTGGCGACCCTTACAAAGATACTGCAGGGCCAGCAGTCAACCCTTTGATTAAAATCATCAATATTGTGGCGTTACTGATTGTGCCTTTATTGTAATTTTATAGGCAACAAAAAAGCAGCTTCGGCTGCTTTTTTGTTGCCTAAACCCCCGACTTTTTACTAAAAATTCTTATATATAAACACGCTATAATAGCCCTGTGACTATAAAAATTATCGGAACTCAATAAAGGAAAATCATGAGACATTCTGAATTTCACCGCTCACATCGCATCGGCTGGTTGCGCGCAGCCGTTTTAGGTGCAAATGATGGCATTGTATCAACAGCAAGCTTAGTGATTGGAGTAGCTTCAGCCAATGCTTCACATGAAGCTATTTTACTTACAGGCGTTGCAGGCTTAGTTTCTGGAGCTATGTCGATGGCCGCAGGCGAATACGTTTCCGTCAGCTCGCAAGCCGATACTGAAGCGGCTGATATAGCACGCGAAACGGAAGAGCTCGCTACACAGCCAGAACACGAGCTAGAAGAACTCACGGGCATTTATATTAGCCGAGGCTTAACAGCCGATTTGGCTAAAAAAGTAGCCATGCAACTCACCGCACATAATGCATTAGCGGCGCATGCTCGAGATGAATTGGGCATTATAGAGGCTATGAACGCCCGCCCAGTACAGGCAGCACTTGCTTCAGCAAGTACGTTTGCACTGGGTGCATTATTACCGTTATTGGTGGTGTTACTTAACCCAACCTCTTTAGTCATGTGCGTAGCCTTGATGTCACTGGTGTTTTTGGCTTTTTTAGGTGGCTTAGCAGCCAAAGCTGGCGGAGCTGGCATTCTAAAAGGGCTATTGCGCGTAACTTTTTGGGGCGCATTAGCCATGCTTGCAACGGCTGGCGTAGGAAGTCTCTTTGGAGTTGTCGCAACATAGCATTTATAATGCGAAACTAAAAGAGACCTTTGCAAAAGTCAAAAAGCCAGCATTTAGCTGGCTTTTTTTAAAGTGCTAAAATCCACTCTACAATTGTTTTGATGTCAGCATCTTTCACTTGTGGGCTATTGGCTGGCATAGGCATAGGACCCCATGTACCACTACCACCTTTTTTCACTTTTTCAATTAGTTTGGCTTCAGCAGTTTTGTCACCTTTGTATTTAGCCGCAACATCTTTGTAAGATGGGCCTAACACTTTTTTATCCACACTGTGGCAAGCTAAACAACCACTTTTTTGTGCCAACGCTTGCGCCGCAGCTGCGTCAGCAGCATTAGCTTGAGTTGCAACAAACAATGAAGCTGCTGCCATTGATAATAATAAAGCTTTCATACTATCTCCTTGAATTAACGCTTAATAGTTATTAGGTATTTCAATTTTACAACTTGTTTATGATACCCATAATTTAAAATTTCACAAGTGAGTTAAATCAAATAAATAATATTTAAAGTTGATTTAACAAACTTGGTAAATGATCTATGCCTTGTGAGCACACAACGCCTTTGCATATCCATGCGTTGACATCTTTTTGAAAAATTTTATCAATACTTCGCTGTAACGTTTGAGGTAGATTTTTAACCGAATCATCTAAATAAAAAAACAGGTGATGTGGCCGATAGTCCTGCTGAATGACATGCTTCCATTCTTGAAGTTTTTTGGTGCTACCATGCAAAATTACTATCGTAGGCGGTACTAAGTATTCGTTTAATGCATGTCCCAAAGTTGCACAGGCTGATGGATTACGCTTTAAGGTGTTATCAAATGCTTGCAAAGTGCGTTCAGCACTTTGCAAATATCGTGACTCTCCCAAAATATTCCCTAACCTTTGCAAAGAAACGGCCGCAACACCGTTACCATTTGGTGTAGCATTGTCGTAAGGTTGTTTGGCGCGATGAATAAGTGGCTCATGGTGATGTGCAGTAAAGTAAAAGCCACCTTCTGCCGATTGAAAGTGCGTAATGAGTGTATTTGCAATTTCTTGAGAAAATTGCATCTCTATGCTGCTATATTCAGCTTGTAGCAGCTCTATAAGTGCATCCAGTAAAAAGGCATAATCATCCAAGTAAGCATCAAGATGGACTCTATTGTTTTTAGCTGTCGCAAACAATTGATGTGTGCCATCAGACTTTTGATGCCACATTTTCTGGTAAATAAACGCCATTGCATGTTGTGCAAGTATAACCCAGTCATGCCTTTGAAAAATGCGTCCTGCCCGTGCCAAGCCTTTAATCACGAGTGCATTCCAACTGGTTAAGATTTTATTGTCTTGCGCGGGGCGTGCGCGTGTTTCACGGGTTTTGGACAGAATTTCTCGAACCCTGCTCAGGATGACTTCATCATCCCCTTCGGGCATGGCTGTTAAATAGGGATGCCAAGATTGACTTTCAAAGTTGGGGGCACGGTCAAATCCATAATAACGGCTTGCTACGATAAACTCCGCAGGAGAAAGTAATGCTTTAATCTCAGAAACTTGCCACACATAAAATGCGCCCTCTTCCAAATGGCCATGAACATCTAGAGAATCCGCATCCTGTGATGAGTGAAATGCGCCACAAGAATCAAGCATTTCATCGCATAACCAAGTAATCGTCTCTTTAATCACTTTCTCATACAAGGCTTTTTCTTGCGTATTTTTGCTGAGTTGCCAACCATCCGTATATAAACAAAGTAGCTGTCCGTTGTCGTACAGCATTTTTTCAAAGTGCGGGATATTCCATCGCTCATCTACAGAATAGCGACAGAAGCCACCGCCTATTTGATCATAAATGCCACCAGCGGCCATTGCTGATAACATTTGCAATGCCATCAACTCCGCTTGCGCATTACCTGCTTTAGCAGCATGAAGCAGTAAAGTAATATCTGCTGGATTAGGAAATTTTGGTGCCGATCCAAAGCCACCATATTCAAAATCAAAATGTGCTTGCAGTTGTTCAAAGGCTAACTGAAGCGTGCTTTCATTTGCAGTTATTTGGGTGCTCACCTTGGGAAGGCTACTTGTAAAAGCTTGCACCAATTGCTGAGTTTGATTGGCTATTTCAATTTCATGATTGTAGTAATATGCAGCAACGCGTGGAATTAAATCAGCAAAGCTTGGTAATTGATACCGCGCATTTTTAGGAAAATATGTCCCCGTGAAGAAAGGAATTTGACTCGGGGTTAAAAAAACGGTGAGCGGCCAACCTCCACTTTTTTGGCTTAACATACTATGCGCAGTTTGGTAGATTTGATCTAAATCAGGTCGCTCTTCTCTGTCAACTTTAATGTTGATAAAGTGTGCATTCATTACGCTGGCGACTTGCGGATCTTCAAACGACTCGTGCGCCATGACATGGCACCAATGGCAGGCAGAGTAGCCAATAGATAATAATATTGGCTTGTTAAGCTCACGCGACAAGGAGAGAGCCTCTTTACCCCACGGATACCATGCGACGGGGTTATCAGCATGTTGTAAAAGATATGGGCTGGTTTCATGCTGTAATGCATTAGGCATTACAACGTCTCAACCACATATTCGGCACTAATCACATGCGTGCGACCTGGATTGATAACCACCATATTTTCTAGAGCATTGGTAGTTTCAACACACACGGTTCTCCGCCATTCATCTGGCTTTCCCATATCTGCCATTTGTGCTGCTTTTTCTGGACCAGGACTCCAAACAACGGTGGTGTCACTCCCTGATTTTTTCACATGAATCAGGCGATTGTATCCTGCATCATGCACCGTACAATCTGAACTATGATTGATAAATACGCGGTCAAATTCACCATTAAATGTCAGTGCATTGTGCTCTACATGACGCTGATATTTCAGCACTTTGTCCGCATAAACACAATCTTGCAAACCTGTGATTTTCACATCAGCAATATCGCTAATGTTTAAATAAGTATGAAAAGCCTCACCAATCACAAACGGGTGATCGGCCTTATTGGTAGTCGCCATTTCTATGCGCAAGCGCCTCCCAACGGTAATGGTGACTGTAAGCACATAAGGATACGAAAGCTGACGTTTCGCTTCTGGCGTTTCCTGCATTTCTAACATAATACGTGTTGCCCCTGTGGGCGTTGCATCAATATCAATGATGCGCCAA
>JABFSF010000056.1 GCA_013140755.1 Methylotenera sp.
ATGTGGATGTAGGCGCACGCTTTAATGGCTAAATATTAAACCACGCAAACCCTAAGTTTTTATCATGTCTTTTCTCTTCAAAAAACTTCAGGGTAATCACGTCAATTTACTAGCACTTGCCGTAGTGAGCGGTATTTTCTTAGTGGCTCATCAACTGCATATTGGGTTTTCAAACCCACAAGCATGGGGCTGGTTGTTATCTACGGCCATGGCTACTAGCCTGTTTGCCGCACTTTTTAACTATTGGCGTTTATTAAAAATCACCGAAGCCCCTATCTCTACTATTGCCGCTGCCGCACAGGGTTATATTGAGTTACACGGTACCGCATTTACGTCCAAACCACTCCATACGCCATATCATGGAATTTCATGCGTGTGGTATCGTGCTTTTGTATATGTTAATCAAGCCAACCGATGGCAAAAAAAACCTGAAGATTATCGCTTAATAGAATACGCTGAGAGCAAAGACGTTTTTCAATTAAAAGATGCAACAGGCGAGTGTTCGGTCAACCCCAAAGGGGCCGAAATTATTTATGCGCAACAACGCACGTCATATAAAAATAATCACCGTTATATTGAAGAATTTTTACCCGCAGGCAAAGCTTTATATGTGCTTGGGCAGCTAGACACCCGCGATGAATTTGCAGACCAAAAAGCCATTCAGCAAGAAGTCAGTACGATTTTAACTGATTTAAAAAAACGCCCTCAATACATGCTTAATCGATATGATCAAAACCGCAATGGTCAAATTGACATGGATGAATGGCAACTAGCGCGACAAGATGCCATGCAACAAGCGCAAGCAAAACTTAGCATGAAAGCGCACACTGGCGACTTTATGCTGGCAAAACCCAATGATCATCACCTATTTTTAATTTCAGCAAAATCCCCTGATGCCTTGAGTACAAGCTACCGTCATTGGGCCATTGCACATTTTAGTGTGCTAATTGCCCTACTACTTGCCTTGATTAAACTTACATAATCATGCAAATCATGCGTTTAGCAACGCATTTGCCTATGTTAAAATGGCGGCTATGAAAAATACACCGCAAACTCCCGAACTCGCCCAAGGCCTAAATAAATCTTTTGACCCCAAAACCATTGAAAGTAAATGGTACGAATTTTGGGAGAGCAAAGGCTATTACGCGGCAGGCTTAAATCCTGAAATCAAAGATAATTTTTGCATTTTATTACCTCCGCCTAACGTAACAGGCACTCTGCACATGGGGCATGGCTTTAACCAAACCTTGATGGATGCACTCACCCGTTACCACCGCATGAAAGGTGATAACACGCTTTGGCAGCCAGGCACAGACCACGCGGGTATTGCGACGCAAATTGTGGTTGAACGTCAGTTAGATGCACAAGGCGTTAGCCGTCATGATTTGGGGCGCGAGAAATTCTTAGAAAAAGTCTGGGAATGGAAAGAATACTCAGGCGGCACCATTACCAAGCAAATGCGCCGTTTAGGCACTTCACCCGACTGGTCACGCGAACGCTTCACCATGGACGCAGGCTTGAATAAAGTGGTCACCGAGACCTTTGTACGTTTATATAACGAAGGCTTGATTTATCGTGGTAAACGCTTGGTAAATTGGGACGTGAAGTTAGGTACTGCGGTGTCTGACTTGGAAGTAGTGCAAGAAGAAGAAGATGGCTTTATGTGGCACATCAACTATCCCTTAGTTGAGGCAGATTCGGTTAAAGGCTTAAGCCATTTGACAGTAGCAACAACGCGCCCAGAAACTATGCTAGGCGATGTGGCGGTGATGGTGCATCCTGAAGATGCACGCTATAAACACCTCATCGGCAAGAATGTTAAATTACCTTTGTGCAATCGTGAAATCCCGATTATTGCCGATGATTATGTGGACTTGGAGTTTGGCACAGGCGTGGTGAAAGTGACGCCCGCGCATGACTTTAATGACTATGCAGTGGGACAGCGTCATGGCTTTGAACCTATTAGCGTTTTAACACTTGAGGGTAAAATTAAAAGTTTAATAAACTTCAGTGACAAAATTTCAGAACATAAATATACATCAGGCTCCACCCCAATCACATCTATAAAAGAATTAGAGGAGTCAGTAAAAATTCCATCAACATACTGGGAATTAGATCGTTTTGATGCCCGCAAACAAATCGTCATTGATTTAGAAGCGCAGGGTTATTTAGTCAAAACAGAAAATCACAAACTCAAAGTACCGCGCGGTGATCGTACTGGCGTCATCATTGAGCCAATGCTGACAGACCAATGGTTTGTCGCCATGAGCAAACCGGCTGCCGATGGCAAATCCATCACGCAAAAAGCCTTAGATGTCGTTGCCAGTGGCGAAATCAAGTTCTACCCAGAAAACTGGGTGAACACCTACAACCAATGGCTGAATAACATTCAAGACTGGTGCATTTCACGTCAATTATGGTGGGGGCATCAAATCCCCGCATGGTATTCTGACTCGGGTAAGGTTTATGTCGCACACGATGAAGCTGAAGCTAAATCACTAGCGGCTAAAGATGGTTATACAGGCAGTCTTAAACGCGATGATGACGTATTGGATACCTGGTATTCATCCGCATTGTGGCCATTCTCAACATTGGATTGGACTGGCGACGAGGCAATCGACGCGCAAAATCAAGCGCTTCAGCAATATCTGCCTTCCAGTGTGCTGGTCACAGGCTTTGACATTATCTTCTTCTGGGTAGCGCGTATGGTGATGATGACCACGCACATCACAGGCAAAATCCCGTTCAAGCATGTGTATGTACACGGTTTGATTCGCGATGCCGAAGGTCAAAAGATGAGTAAGTCTAAAGGTAACGTGTTAGACCCGATTGACTTGATTGACGGCATTGGCTTAGAAGATTTGATTAAAAAACGCACAACAGGTTTGATGAACCCAAAAGATGCGGAAAAAATTGAAAAACGCACCCGTAAAGAATTCCCAGAAGGCATTGCCGCGTATGGCACAGACGCCTTGCGCTTTACCTTTGCTGCGCTTGCCAGCCCTGGTCGCGACATTAAATTTGATTTGCAACGCTGCGATGGTTACCGTAATTTCTGCAACAAGCTATGGAATGCCACACGTTTTGTGCTAATGAATACTGAAGGTCAAGATAACGGCTTTGATGCGGCCAGTTGTGGCGAGGGTGGGCGTAAATTTAGCCAAGCTGACCGCTGGATTGTCAGCATTTTGCAGCGCACAGAAGCTGAAGTTGAGCGCGCATTTGAAGATTACCGCTTTGATTTAGCAGCAAAAGCAATTTACGAATTTGTGTGGGATGAATACTGCGATTGGTATTTAGAGCTCGCTAAAGTACAAATCCAAAACGGCGATGATGCTGAAAAACGTGCAACACGCCGCACTTTACTACGTGTGCTAGAAACAATTTTACGTTTAGCGCACCCCATCATGCCATTTATTACCGAAGAAATTTGGCAAACCATCGCGCCGATGACCGAGAAGCATGGCGCAAGTATTATGCTAGAAGCTTACCCCAAAGCGCAGTCAGATAAGTTAGACGAGGCTTCAGAAGCATGGGTTGCGCAGCTTAAACAAATGGTGGATGCTTGCCGTCGCTTACGTGGTGAAATGGGCATCTCGCCAGCCACACGCGTTCCTTTAATTGCGACGGGTGATGCCGATAAATTAAGTGCTTATGCACCTTATTTGAAAGCACTTGCTAAGTTAGAAGACGTTGCAATTGTGGCCGATTTACCAGAGGCAGATGCACCTGTGATGTTGGTGGATAACTTTAAGTTGATGCTAAAAGTTGAAATTGACGTTGCTGCAGAAAAAGAACGCTTAGGTAAAGAGATTGCGCGTTTAGAAAATGAAATTAACAAAGCGAACAGCAAACTGAATAATGAAAGTTTTGTTGCCCGCGCACCAGCGGCTGTCGTTGAGCAAGAAAAGGCTAGAGTTGCAGAGTTTAGTGCGAGCTTAGAAAAACTTAACGCTCAGTTGGCAAAACTGGCATAAGCGTATCTATTGCAGCTGCGCTAAATAAGCCCTTTTCTCATTATTAAAAAGGCACTGAAAAGTGCCTTTTTAACTTTAAATTTTGCCTTTGGCTCACAATGGCTTTAGTTAGAACGCTTTCTAATATAAAAAATATACGCAGAATTTTCTTCTTCAAGCTGCAAAAGCTCATGCCCTGTTTGCATACAAAAAGCATTAAAATCTTTGACTGAGCCAGGGTCAGTCGCGGTAATTTTTAATACCTGTGATGCCTCCATATCGCTCAAGCCTTTTTTGCAACGCAATATTGGCAGTGGGCAGTT
>JABFSF010000107.1 GCA_013140755.1 Methylotenera sp.
GAGTTGGTCGCCAGTGCCAGATTTAATCACCAAGTTGTCACCAACACGTAATAAGCTTGTGATGTCGGTGGATTTAATCGCGAGTTGCACGCGGTCGGTGTCGGTCTTGGTGCCCGTGTCAGTAATGCTGTCAATGCCGTCGCCTGTGCCTATTGCGAAGGTGTCACTGCCGTTACCGCCATTCATGGTGTCACTGCCTGCACCGCCTATCAGGGTGTCGTTGCCTTCACCACCAGATAAACTATCTGCCGCACCATCCCCAATAATCACATCATTATTAGCTGTGCCGCTAGCGATAAAACCTTCCGTTCCTTTTACCATTGCACCATGCAGTTTAAGCGCCTCAATGATGGCTGAGCTTTTGGTAATCTGTAACTGTTGTGCCATGCGTTGCCAACCAGTCCAACCCGTAGCGTTCAGCATGTCTTTGCTGGCAAAGTTAAAATCAATCAATTCTACCAAGCCTGCTTCTGCATTGTTGCTAATTGCTTGATCAAAGCTGTTAGTCACTTGCGTAAAATCCAATTGAATACCATTGGCATCTATGACCAAATTAATTTGATCTAATAATGGTTTAAAGCGAGTTTGCAATAGCAAAGCCTCATAAACAGAGCCTTTAAGTGCATCGTAGCTTTGTTGTAATAAATCCAGTTGTGCTTGGTCATAGCGGATTCTTATCGGGGCAGCTATCATCCGACCAACACTATTGGGGTCAGCTGCTTCAATCGTTAGCCCCGTTCTAGCCCCTTCAGTCGGATTGGCAGGTAATCCAAAAAAATAATTACCGTTAAAGGCTTCCAGGATATGAATTTTTTGGTTCCAACTATTAATCAGTGCCTGAAATTCTGGGGTAAGCATTTCTGCGCCTATGGTACCGCCCCCGCTTGTCCCACTTCCACCATCAATATTAGTTATGCCTGTCTGATAAGTGGCATTGGTAATGCTGCCAAAGGCCTCATAGCTTACAACGTAAGGCACCGAAACGAAATCTGTGGTGTATCTCAACCCTGCGACTCTTCCCGCATAGGTATCGATATAGCCACTGGTATCCGCCCATGCGTCCAGCAGTTGATCAATGAGTGCCATTTGCGCCTCACGGCTCGTGGCTGCACTATATTGTGTAAGCAGGCTTTGTAAGGTGGTAGATTGGGTTGCCGCCTCACGTAAATCCCGCACTGCACCACTACCCTGCATGTCTGGCAGGTTGGCAACTGTAGTGGTATTAAGCACATTGCCAAACTGGCGGTGAAAGGTGTCGTTTGCTAGGTTGATGTCGGCAACACTACCTGTTGTGCCATCCGCTTTGGTATAGGTGCCGGTGTTGGTGAGTTGATTTCCATTGGCAAGGGTTTGGCTGTTGGCGGTGTTGGTGATATTAATGGAGGCTATACCAAGGTCGTTTAGGGTGAAGAGTTCTCCAGTTTGGCTGGTGCCGTCTTGGTTAAGGTCTCGCCAGAGTTTGAGGTTGGTAAATTGGGTGTCTTGATTATTGACAACGCCGTCTGCGTTGCTGTCTATATCTGCTAGTGCGTCAAAGCCGTCTGTGGCGGTTTGGCCGTTGCTTTTAAGGGTGCTGTCGCCAAAGAGTTCTCGTCCGTTATCAATGGTGCCGTTGCCGTTTCTATCGAGTACCAGCATGGCGTCATCTGAGGCTATCCAACCTGTGCCGTTTTTAGTGCCGTCGCCGTCGTGGTCAAAGAGGATGGGGTTGGTGGCGGAGATGCCGACTGTTTCTAGGCCGTCGTTGTCTAGGTCGAAGGTGAGGGGGTCAACTCGGCGGCGGTATTTTTGGGCGTCGGTGTAGTTGGTGTTGGTGCGTGGGTCGATGAAGTTTCGATCCATATTTTTTCTGTATTTGTCATAATCCTCCATAAACTTATTCCATCTTACTCTATCTTTTTCTATAAGAGTCTTAGTAGTGTCATAACTAAAACTTAAATCTGAAGCTAACAGACCACCTACTCCTGGAATGTTGGTCGCTAAATCAAGTACTAACCTAGCAAAGTCTTCTGATGTTAACGCCGAGTTATTGTATTTATCAACCGCAGCTTGAATCCCTAAGCCGGCACCTAACACCCCTATTGAACCTGTAGGAGTGGTACCTAAATCGTGATTATTTAGAGCATCAATAATAAGTCCTCTTGCAGCATCTACTACACCTAGAAAACCACTTAAATTATTCATCGTTTGATTGTTGTCCATATTTTTCCTTACTTAATTATTTTGTTAGTTAATCTTTATTTACTTTATAAAATCCCGCTAGTACTGCTGCATGTATAAATACTAAAAATTTTCCACCGCCCAACCCAACAGGTAATCCATTAAAGTAAACACTTAGCCAAAAAATAATCAAAACCCCAATCAAGCAAAAATTCAGCCAAGCACGATCAGTCTCTCCGAATTGTTTTGATTCGGATTGATTTTCCGTTTCTTCCTTCTCTATATTATTAGGGGGCAGACCACGTTTTATCTTTTCATCACTCATATTTCCACCTTTTCCGAATTACTAGTTTGCATCATTGTTTGTTGCTGCTCATTTTTGTCTTTCCCCAAAATCACCGCCTCATCCACATTGAGTCCTTTCGGCAATTGATGCGTAATAAACAGAATCGTGACCTTACCTTTAAGCTTATTCACCGTCTGCGCAAAGTGCTCTGCTGTTTGGGTATCTAGGTTAGAAACCGCTTCATCAAAGATCAGTACTTTAGGTTGCTTGAGTAATGCTCTGGCAATCGCAATACGCTGCTTCTGCCCGCCACTTAAGCCTGTGCCATGTTCACCCACTGTAGTTTGATAACCTTGTGGAAGCTTCTCGATGGTTTGGTGGATTTCTGCAAGTTGACAAGCTTGGATGATTTGTTCAAAACTGGCATTTGGATTAGCGAGGATGAGGTTATCGTAAATAGTGCCTGAGAAAATCACGGTTTCTTGTGGCACGACACCAAAGTGATTACGCAGTTCATTAGCAGCCAGGTAACGAATATCTTGCCCATTGAGTTTGATGTTGCCTTCTTGCGGTTGATAGAAACCTAGTAACAGTTTAGCCAAGGTGCTTTTACCACAGCCACTTGGCCCCATGACGACTACACAATGTCCTGCCTGAATATTAAAGGTGAGGTTTCTATATAGCCATGGGTGTTCATCTGAGTATTTGAAGCCCAGACTATCCACAGTGATATTGATGGTTTGATTGGCATTGGCTCTGGTAGGAATCAGCGTCATTGGTTCTGCTGGGGCGTTCATCACATCGCCTAAGCGCTTTACCGCAATATCGGCTTGCTGGAACTCTTGCCACAGGCCAACCAGTCGCATCACAGGTTGTGACAGTCTGCCTGAGAACATTTGAAAGGCGACCAGCATACCGATGGTGAAGCTAGTGTTGTGCATGACCAGCCATGCACCAACACAGAGAATAGCGAGGGTTTGCAGTTGGTCTAGTGTGTTGGCTGCAGTGTTATAACTGATGGAGAGTTTACGGCTATCAAAGCTGGCATTAAGGTAGGTACTTAAGTAGTTGCCAAAGGTTTGTTTGAGTTGGGGTTCCATTTGCAAAGACTTCACTGTTTCCATACCCGAGACATACTCCGTCAGAAAAGCCTGATTACGTGCACCGAGCATGAACTGGTGATTAAGCTTGGCACGGATGATGGGGGTAATGAAGAAACTGAGTAAGGAGATAAGTGTTAAGCAGGCCACCGCAATCAGGGTGAGTTGCCAGCTATACCAGAACATGATGGCAAGAAATACGATGAGGAATGGCAGGTCTAGCAATAAGGTGACTAAACCACCAGCCAGAAACTCACGGATGGTTTCTACACCATGTACCCGGGCAATGATGACACCTGTGGGTCTATGGTCATAATAGCGTACTGGGAGATCGAGCAAGTGACTGAATACTTTATGCCCTAGCGTGGCATCTATACGGTTACCGGTATGCAATACCAGATATTGCCGTACCCAGCCCATAATGGCACTGAAGATCAAGAAGATGAACAGTGCCACACCAATCACAATGAGGGTACTGGTGGTGTGATGCACCACGACTTTATCAATGACAATCTGGGTGCAGATAGGGACGGCCAAACCAACCAGTTGAATGGTGAGTGAAGCCAGCAGGACTTCAGACCAGATCTTTTTGTATTTGAGCAATTCCGGGATGAACCAACGAAAACCGAACTCTTTAACAGGGTCTTGATTAGTGCAGCTGTTGGATGATGCATTTGCCTGAGCAGCCTGAGAAGTATTGCCTTGTGTTA
>JABFSF010000058.1 GCA_013140755.1 Methylotenera sp.
ATCAAGCTGTGAGGTGCTGTTTTTAAAGTGGATATTTTCGGTATCTTCACCAGAAACTTCAAATAAATCAGCCACTTTTCGGGCATTTTTGCTTTGCTCTAGCGGTAGGTTTCTAATTTGCGCGAGGGTTAAACCTGCTAATACATTAGGGGTGAGTTTGCCGCAATTAAGCTTGAAGCTAGGCGTGGCTTTTAGCATAAAGGTGAGTGCAGTCATGATTTAGCTAAAATTTCATGTAATTTGAAATGATGCGGGCCAAGTTTGCCGCCATAATTACCTGCTGAAATGCGCTTTACGCCACTTTTTTCGCCCAAGTGATAAATGGCCTCAATGCCCACTTTCATTGCGTTGGCGATGTCTTCAAACGTTAAGCCATCAATTACAATTTCCATCACGGATTCAATTTCATCGCTGAGTTCTGTTTTTACTAAACCTTTAAGTGTGGGGCAAAATGCATCATTGGTTGAGGCGAACATTTTAGGATATTTGCTACCTACTTTTGAGCCTGAGCGCACCACGCCACCTGGGAACGGCATGATAACGTTAGGTGTTTTTTTCATGGCTTCAATAGCTACTTCAGCTGCAGCTAAAGCTTGAGGTTGCGAGGCTGCTAAAATCAAAAAGTTACCACCGCCAATCGCGCGCACCATGCCTGTGGTTTCTTGCACAAGAAATTCACCGTCCATCACAGGAATTCGCCAATAGCGTTTACTATCAATCAATTTTGAGGTTTGATAACCATCACCAAAATAGCGTAAATTTTTGCCTAGGCTGATTTTATCTTCAGATTCAATTCCCGCAAACGCTGCAGCAGTTGGGCAGGTGAGTATGCATTGCCCCATGCGGGTTTCAAGCTGTTGCATCAGCACTTTACTGCCCATGGCAAACATTAAAATGCTTACGCCTGCGCGGCTATCGGGTGTTTCATCAGGGGTTAATTCGCGTTCAATACCTGCTTCAACGCCGCAACCAATCACACTGGTGGCAAAGCCTGTCATGGCATTAGCCGCATGGTACGCCCATTTTAAGTTTTGCGCAGTAATGATGACTCTAGTGCCGCGCATATTAAATGCTTCAGCAAAGGTGTCATCTATTTGTATGCCATTGATTTGCATATTAGTTTACGCACTCGCTTTTACGCATCTTCTGCACCTGTCATCACTTTGCCCATCCATTCCTCAATGGTGATAATGCCTGTTTTTTCGGCTTTTTTTACATCTTCTGTAGAAATCACATCTTGCACTAAATTCAGCTGCTTCCAGCCCGCAAGCGGCGTTTCACAATGCTCACGTGGCACGTAGCGTGAATCGCGTACTTTCTGCATTTTAGGGATATATCTTGGGCAGTTGACCCAAAACTCTGAGAGTTTCACCGTGACTACAAATTCGGCTTCTTTGTAATGCGTGAGCAGAGTAGGGTCTTGCGAAATGCTGGCGGTGCCTTGCACACGCAAACGGTTGGGTGTTTCAAAAGAAATAAACAGCAAGCCTACTTGTGCATTCGTGCTGATGTTGCCCATTGAGAAAAACATGCCATTGCCGTCATAGCTAGGAAATATCAAGGTGGTGTTGTCCAATACTTTCACAAAACCAGCATCACCACCTTTGTATGACACGGTTGGGCGACCTTGGTGATCAATAGTGGAGAGAAAAAACATTTCCACACTTTGCATAAAGCAGATTGCCCCCTCATCAAACTCTGTGCGGCAAACAAGCTCTTCAACACGATCCGCCATACTGCGCGTGTTAAATGTATCTTGTAATTTTCTGTGCTGCTCACCGTAAAGTCTGCTCATGTGTTATTCCTTTAGGTCAATTTATTTTGCATGAAACAATGCTACCGCGTCCGTCATCACAAATTTCATCATCTGCAATTTTAAAGTTATCTAGTTGAATGGTATGATATTTTTCAAAATACTCACTCAAGATTTTTTCTACACCAATATCAAAAGAAGGTTTAGCCACATGCGTTGCGCCCCAAACCACTTTTACGACTTTGCCATCTTTTACGACTAATTCACCATTTTTAAACACGTAATCAGGCTTGGCAAACATGGCTTCATGGTCAGGCTGGTCGGTGTAAACGGTAATATCGGCTTGTGCGCCAATGCCTAAATGCCCACAGTTGTTTAAGCCGATGAGTTTTGCTGCGCCTGCGCGGGTCATAATGGCGATTTCATACAAGCTGTATTCACGGTTTAAGCTAGTGAGATTACTCATGGCTTGCGCGTCTAAATTGAGCTTGGCGAAGGCTTCATTTCTGAAAGATTTATCCATCAGTAAGCGAATAAGATGTGGATAGCTGGTAAAGGGAGCACCGTTTGGGTGGTCTGTGGTTAAAAAGATACGCCAAGGGTCTTCTACACTTAAAAATAGCTCTAGGCCAATCGCCCATTGCAGTGCGTTTACATAGTTTTGGTCACGATATTTAAAGGGTACTACACCACAACCTGCGTCGCACTCAATGTCCATGATGACGGATTTTTTTGGATTGGCATGTTTGGCATTCAGGTGCTGCATCATGGTGTCGCCCGATGCCGTGACGGTTTGACCAAATAAAATTTGCCCCACATCGGCGGTGATATGTTTGTTTTTATTTAAAGCTTCAGCAATTTGGGCGGCGGCGGATGAAAACTTTTTATCGCCCTCAGTACCGTAACTATGAAACTGTATGTGCGTGAGGTGCATGGGTAGGCCATCAGATGCGCCCATTGTATCTAGCGTTGTTTGAAAATTGCCTGCCGCACCTAAATTATTGCAATGCACATGTAATGGTTTGGCAATGCCTAAGTCATGCACGGCGCGACTTAGGCTTTTTAAAATAGTGCGCGGGGTGATTTGATAATGCACATTATTTTCATCTAAATTTAATCGGCGTTGGTTAAATTTAAATGCGTTAATGCCGCCAGGATTTACCACTTTGATGCCAATGGCTTGCGTAGCGTGCAGTGTCCAAGCAACATAATCATTAATCGCTTTTTGGTCAGCCTTTTGATTAAGCAAGCGCAAAAAGTAATCATCGTTGCCCAGCATGGCATAGCCGCCTTTGTCTATCATCGGCGTATCACCCATTTCTAGATGTGCGTGGCGTGCGTTGATAGGCAAAATGGCGGGCTCAAATGCTGCTGTGTAGCCCATTTCTATATAACGAAAACCCGTATCTGTGGTGCTAGGGGTTGCATTGTGACTGCAATTGGGCGTGCAAATATGCGCTTCAGGCTCTGTGTAACTTTTAGTTTCTTGAAATTCTGGCAACATCATGCGTGCAATGTTGATTTTTCCACCGCCAATATGGCTGTGCATATCAATGGCACCAGCCATGACTATTTTTCCTGTTAGATCATAAACATGACTAATCTTATCTAAATCAAATGGCTTAGGTACAATGCGCCCTTGATAGAGATAAATATCTTCTATCACCCCATTTTTGTTGTGTGCAGGGTCGTAAATTTTGCCGTTTTTGAGGTGGGTAATCATAGTAATGCCTCAATTTTTCGCACAACTTCACCTAAAGTCGGCAGCTTACTTTCGCGTATTTTTTTAAGTGGTAATGTCACTGAACCATCTACGCGAAACAGGCTACCCGCGCAATCTAGTGCGGGTGTGGCAACGGGGATAAATACATGTGGCGTGATTCCCAAAGGTGCTTGCATGCCTAGCACAATCAGTGGTTTGTTGGTTTCAGGTGGTGATTTATCTGTGCTAAAACTATTCACCCAAACAAGGCAATCATGTGCAATCTCATCATCATTTAAAGTCAAGCCACTTAACCAAGTGTGTGCGTAATTGGCACTGGTGTCGCCATCGCTACCACCAAGCACTAAGCCAGCTGCACGTGTGGTTTGATTCAGACTGGCGACAGTTTCAGTGATATTTTGTATGGTTAATTCCGCATGTGGAAAATTAAAATCTTTGGCTACCCAAGTTAAAACGGCATATTTTGCAACTTTTAGTTTCTCTGCAACGGTTTGTAAATCTGCCATTGAAATACCAGCAACCTTGTTGGCTTTTAAGGTTTTTCCAGCAACCAATGCGCGTAAGGCAATGGTCACTGCGGGTAGGTGTTCTGGGCTGCAAGCCAATATCTGTGAGGCTCTCACGCATGAATAATCAGCTTCAGCTGATATATTCTGCGGAGACAACCCTTGCGGTTGCAGCGTATCGCTTTTAATGTGTGGTGTTTTTTTGGTATTTCCAAGTACAATCACTTGCCGATTTTTTGTTGTGACAAACATGCCATCTACATCAACAAAACGCTCATAAAAACGCGGGTTATGCGCCGCAATATTACTACCAAAACACACTATCACATCGGCGCGATTTTTCACTTCGGTAAGCGTGGTGGTTTGCCAGCCTGTGCTTTGCAGCACTTTTATATTGCGTGAAATGCTATTGGCGTTCATGTGCTTTAAATTTGCATTTATTTTTTGAGATAAACCGAATAAGGCGCGAAAACCAGTAATATCGGTACTTAGGCCTGTGATTAAAGGTGATTCTGCGCGCTTTAAAATACTTGCTACGTGAGAGATGGCTTCATTCAAATGAACCGCTACTCCGTCAATGCTGGGGTTTAGGGGGTCACTGGCTTGCTCAAAAAATGCGACGCTTTTGGAGCAGCCATTTTTTATCACTTTAACTTGGTTGCCTTGCGTTGTAACGATGACGTCATCACAAAGCAAGCCACAGGCTGGACATGTTGCATTACTTTGAGATGATGAGGTGTTGGACATGGTTAAATCTATAAACGGTATTTAACACATGGCAGATTTAATCAATGTGGAGCATTTTTGTGTAATTGATTAAGCCATTAGTTGAGCTATCATAATTGCTGACGACTTCATCGTTTGTGAGTTGCGGTAAGATTTGCTGCGCAATTTGTTTGCCGTATTCCACCCCCCATTGGTCATAGCTATTTATGTCCCAAATGATGCCTTGCACAAAAATTTTGTGTTCATATAAGGCAATGAGTTTGCCCAGCGTATTAGGCGTGAGTTTATCAAACAGAATAGACGTAGTAGGGCGGTTACCTTCAAATACTTTGTGTGGTAGCAACTGCTCTAATGCTTCTCCCGTTAAGCCCTGCTGCTCTAACTCAGCGCGTGCTTGCTCTTTAGTTTTACCAAGCATGAGTGATTGTGTTTGTGCTAAGAAATTGGCGAGCAAAATTTTGTGGTGTGCGTGACCATTGCTACTGACTTTATAGTGACTATGCACTGGCATCAAGAAATCGGCGGGCACAATTTGTGTTCCTTGATGAATCAGTTGATAAAACGCATGTTGACCGTTAGTGCCTGCTTCACCCCAAATCACAGGCCCTGTTTTATAGGTCACGCGCGTACCATCACGGCAAATAAATTTACCATTACTTTCCATATCTGCCTGTTGTAGATAAGCTGGAAAGCGCGATAGGCTTTGGTCATAAGGCAGAATTGCTTGAGAATCAACATGAAAGAAGTTGTTGTACCACACACCAATCAACGCCATAATCACTGGCATATTTTGCTCAAGTGGCGCAGTTTTAAAGTGTTCATCCATTTCAAATGCACCAGCGAGCAGTGCTTCAAAGTGATCCATCCCCACGTACAAGGCAATAGATAAGCCAATGGCAGACCATAGGGAGTAGCGGCCGCCTACCCAATCCCAAAAGGTGAACATATTGGCAGTATCAATGCCAAAGGCTTGCACGGCTGTAGCATTAGTTGAAAGTGCCACAAAATGTTTAGCTACATGCGCATTGTCTTTAGCAGCATTTAAAAACCAAGTGCGTGCTGAAGTCGCGTTGGTCATAGTTTCTTGCGTGGTGAATGTTTTTGAAGCCACAATAAATAAGGTGGTTTCTGGGTTGCATACGTTGAGTGCGCGCATTAAGTGTGCGCCATCAATGTTAGAAACAAAATGCACGTTTAACTCAGGGCTGGCATAAGGTTTAAGCGCATCGCACACCATCACAGGACCTAAATCTGAGCCACCGATGCCAATATTAACAATGTCGGTAATGCGTTTACCTGTATAGCCTAGCCATGTGCCGTTACGCACTTTGTCTGAAAACTGGCGCATTTGTGCCAAAACAGCATTCACATCAGGCATTACATCATGACCATCCACCATGACGGGTGTATTAGCGCGATTGCGCAATGCTGTATGCAACACAGCGCGGTTTTCAGTGATGTTGATTTTTTCGCCTGAGAACATCTTGTCACGCCACTGTTCAATATTGGCTTCACGTGCGAGCGTAAATAACAGTGGCAAGGTTTCATCTGTGATGCGGTGCTTAGAATAATCAAGCAAAATATCTGCAAACTTGAGACTGAATTTATTGAAACGCTCAGGGTCGTTGGCGAACATATCGCGCATGTGTAGCGCGGTTATTTGTTGCTGATGGGTGTGAAGTTTTTGCCATGTTGGCAGTTGGTTGAGTCTAGCCATTTTAATAATAGTACTTTGTATTCAATAGATTATGGAATAAATTATTTGATTTTCAACATTAGTCCAGCCAGTGGTGGTAAGGTGATGACCAATGATTGTTGATGGTGCATCCAAGCGACATTTTCTGACTGCAAGCCTGCGCCATTACCTTGGTTGCTACCACCATAACAGCTCGCATCACTGTTGAAAATCTCTGCATAATTGCCCGCTTGCGGCACCCCTATGCGATATTGATTTCGTAAAACGGGCGTAAAGTTAAGTACCATTATAACAAAACTATTGTCTAAACCGCGTCTGACGTAGCTGATAATTGATTGCTCGGTATCGTGGCAATCTATCCACTCAAAGCCTTGCACTTCAAAGTCAAGGGTGTGTAAGGCGTTGAGCTCTTTATACAGCTTATTTAAGTCGGTATTGAGTTGCTTAACGCCTTGATGCCATTGGCGACCTTCATAATTATCAGACAACAAGTGCCAATCTAAGCTGGTGTTGACATTCCACTCTTTGCCTTGCCCAAACTCATTGCCCATAAAGTTAAGTTTTTTGCCTGGGCTAGTCATTTGGTAAGTGGTGAGTAAACGTAAATTTGCAAATTTTTGCCATGCATCGCCTGGCATTTTGTCTAGCAGTGATTTTTTGCCATGTACGACTTCATCGTGAGAGAACGGTAGCACAAAGTTTTCCGAATACGCATAGAGTTGACCAAACGTCAGTTTGTCATGGTAGTAGCGCCTGTGAACAGGATCATGCTCAATGTAACTCAGTGTGTCGTTCATCCAGCCCATATTCCATTTCATGCTAAAGCCTAAGCCGCCAAGATACACAGGACGAGAGACCATCGGCCATGCTGTGGATTCTTCGGCTATTGTGAGTACGCCCGTAAAGTCTTCACCCACCATTACGTTTAATTGTTTTAAGAAGTCAATGACATCTAGGTTTTCACGACCACCAAATTTATTGGGTAGCCACTCGCCAGCTTTGCGTGAGTAATCTAGGTAGAGCATAGAGGCAACAGCATCTACGCGCAAGCCATCAATATGAAACTCTTGTAGCCAGAAATAAGCATTGGCAATTAAGAAGTTGCGGACTTCATTGCGCCCGTAGTTGAAAATATAGGTGCCCCAATCTTGGTGTTCACCTAAACGTGGATCTTCATGTTCATACAGTGCTGTGCCGTCAAAACGAGCAAGTGCCCAGTCATCTTTAGGAAAGTGTCCTGGTACCCAATCTAAAATCACGCCGATATTGGCTTGGTGAAATGCATCAATCAAAAAGCGTAAATCATCAGGCGAGCCAAAGCGATTGGTTACACCAAAATAGCCTGTGGTTTGATAACCCCATGATTCATTAAGTGGGTGTTCTGAAATAGGTAGTAATTCAACGTGGGTATAGCCCATACTAGTAACATGCGGTACTAAAGTTTTGGCTAATTCGCGATAAGTTAAAAAATGCCCTTGTTCATTGCGTTGCCACGAGCCTAAATGTACTTCGTAGCAGTTAAAGGGGGCGTGTAGCCAATCGCGGTGTTGACGCGCCTCAAGCCATTGCTTATCTTCCCACTGATGTTGACTGGTGCTGATTTTAGCTGCAGTGCCAGGGCGCTGTTCAAACTCAAAGCCGTAAGGGTCAGTTTTAACTAAAATATTGGCAGTTTGGCGATTACGAATTTCAAATTTATAAGTGTCATGAATGGTGAGGTTGGGAATGAAAATATCCCATACGCCGCTAGCACCGTGTGTACGCATGCTATGAATGCGACCATCCCAATTGTTAAAGCTGCCAATGACGCTTACTCGCTCCGCATTGGGAGCCCACACGGCAAAGCGCACACCTATGACCTCGTTTTGCATGACAACATGCGCCCCCAACATTTTATATGCAAGTTTTAGGCGGCCTTCACCAAATAAATAAAGTTCATCTTGGGTAATGCTGGAGTTGAAAGTGTAAGGGTCATGTGTTTCAAAAGTATGCTCACCAACGGTAATTTTGAGTAAACATGGTGTTTTGATTTGAGTTTTGCTTTCTTTTTCAAACAAGCCATCGGGATGTGTTTTTTCTAACTTCACCCATTTACTCGCAATTTTGACGCTGACTTCAGAAGCAAATGGCAGAAAAACGCGATAAACAGGATTGTCATCTACTTGATGGACACCTAAATAGCTAAACGGATCATGATGTTTAGCCTTTAAAATGCGTTTTAAATCGTTGGAAATAGCGGTGGCTTTTGTCAAGATAGAGTCCCTCAAGTCTTTATGAGAAATATTTTATATTTTTAGCGTCAACGAGTAGATTATAGTGCTTTAAGCTGATTATAATGTAACTAATTTATAAAATTAAACTAAAACTAGTTGGCCCAGCTAGTTAAACCTTAGTCAATGCTAAGTTATCGTTAGAAATCATCAATTAGGAGGGCATCATGTCGCCAAATCGACAAATAGATCAACATTCAGACCGTTTTATTAGTACCTTAACAAAAAACACGGTGGCCATTATTTTGGCAGGTGGAAGAGGTAGCCGCTTAAAGAGTTTGACCGATTGGCGAGCGAAACCAGCGGTACAGTTTGGTGGTAAGTTTCGTATTATTGATTTCCCTCTTTCTAATTGCATTAACTCAGGCATTCGTCGCATTAACGTAGCAACGCAGTATAAAGCGCAAAGCCTAATTCAGCATATTCAACGTGGTTGGGGGTTTTTGCGCGGTGAATTTAACGAGTACGTCAATATTATTCCTGCGCAACAGCGGATTTCAGAAGATTGGTACAAAGGCACTGCCGATGCAGTGTATCAAAACATAGACTTATTGCGCGAGGGCGGTGCTGAGTATGTGTTGATTTTAGCGGGTGATCATATCTATAAAATGGACTACGGTAAAATGTTGGCAACCCATGTGAAAGGCAATGCTGACATGACAGTCGCTTGTATTAACGTGCCCTTAGAAGATGCTAAAGGTTTTGGTGTGCTAGCGGTGGATGGTACAGATCGTGTGGTAGAGTTTGCGGAAAAACCAGCAAACCCAAAACACATGCCTGGTGATCCTACTAAGGCTTTTGCCAGTATGGGGATTTATGTTTTTAATGCTA
Organism: Methylotenera sp.; assembly: GCA_013140755.1. Lineage (GTDB taxonomy): Bacteria > Pseudomonadota > Gammaproteobacteria > Burkholderiales > Methylophilaceae > Methylotenera. The sequence continues at coordinate 9,506 of JABFSF010000058.1, forward strand.
AGTTTTTATATGAACAGCTGATTCGCGATGCGGGTGACCCTAAATCTAGTCACGACTTTGGTGGCGATATTATTCCGTACATTATCAATAAATATAAAGTGCAAGCACATCGTTTTACTGAAAGCTGTGTTGGGGCGAAGAACGATAATTACTACTGGCGTGACGTGGGTACGATTGACGCCTATTGGGAAGCAAATATGGAGCTTACCAAGGTGATTCCAGAATTAAACTTATATGATAGAGAGTGGCCAATCTGGACCTATCAAGAACAATTGCCGCCTGCAAAATTTGTGTTTAACGATGATGGTCGTACTGGTAAAGCGATTGATTCATTGGTCTCTGGAGGTTGTTTAATTAGCGGTTCGTGTATAAAGAGTTCAGTATTGTTTTCTGATGTTCGTGTGCACAGTTATTCTGATATTCAGGGCTCAGTTATCTTGCCAAAATCTACAATCAACCGCAACGTAGTGCTCAAGAATGTGGTTGTAGATCGTGGCTGTATTATTCCTGAAGGTACGCAAATTGGTGTGAATTTAACTGAGGATGCAAAACGTTTCTATGTGTCAGAAAAAGGCATTGTCTTAGTGACCCCCGATATGTTAGGGCAAGATTTATACCGCGTCATTTAATTCGTCATTATTAGTCGTTAATAGCGAGATTAGGTTTTAACTAATAACTCGCTATGAACGACTAAGCATCACTTTTTGGTATTTAAGGTAATTTTCAGTGAACTCAAATAGTCATTCCAGCAAGCCCAAAGTTTACCTCAACCTCTATTGGCATATGCATCAACCCGATTACCGTGATTTGGTCACGAACGAATATGTGTTGCCGTGGACGTATTTGCACGCCATTAAAGATTATAGTGATATGGCGTATCACCTCGAAATCAATCCAGCGGTGCGTGTTACGTTTAACTTTGTGCCTATTTTGTTAGAGCAGTTAGAAGATTACACACAGCAGTTCAAACAAAAAAATATTCGTGATCCTTTATTGGCATTGTTGATTGAAAAAAATCTGGGGGATATTTCTACTGAGCAATGCCATTTAATTGTGCAAAGCTGTTTTAAGAGCCATCACGAAAAAATGCTGAGTCCATTTCCGCACTATCAGCGTTTGTTGCAGATTTATCAATTGGTGGAACCCATTGCAACGCATGATGAATTTCATTACCTTTCAGCACAATATAAGGCAGATTTACTAGTGTGGTATCACTTAGCATGGTGTGGTGAGAGTTTGCGTCGCACTAGCTCTGTTGTTCAGGCGTTAATGACCAAGGGCGTGTTGTTTACTTATGAAGAGCGTCAGCAGTTATTTGCAATCATTGCAGAAACAGTCAGCAACTTGATTCCGCGTTATAAAGCCTTAATGGTGCGAAAACAAATTGAGATTTCCACTACGCCGTATTACCACCCGATTTTACCGTTGTTGTTAGACTTTAAGTCAACCTTAGATGCGATGCCCGATGCGCCATTGCCTGAGAGCCTAAAATACTCAGGTGGTCAAGGTCGTGCCGTGGCACATGTGCTTTCAGCTAAAACGGCACATCAACATTATTTTGGTGTTGAGCCGCGCGGCATGTGGCCAGCGGAAGGTGCGGTATCACATGCGGTGCTGTCGTTATTGGCTGAAAATGGCGTGGAATGGGCGGCAACTGGGCAAGGTGTGTTAGCCAATAGTTTAGTAAAATCAAGCTTAAGTGCGGCTGACAAAAATGCATATTTGTATCAGCCCTACCGCGTGACAGATGGCAAACATGACATTTTATGTTTCTTCAGAGACGACCAATTATCGGACAAAATTGGGTTTGAATATGCAAAAATTCACTCGCACGATGCGGTCAATGATTTTATTCAAACGCTGGAGTATATTCAAAAAAGTAATACTAGCACGCAAGTTAAGGTTGTCAGCGTTATCTTAGATGGTGAAAATGCTTGGGAGTATTTTGCTTATAACGGCTACTACTTTTTAAGCGAATTATACGCAGCGTTAGCACAACATCCTGATATTAAAATGACGACTTTTAGCGATATTGTTGATATATATCAATCAGCTAAGGCGATAAATAGTGGATTATCCGCTCCCGCGTTACCGCAGGTAGCTGCGGGTAGCTGGGTGTATGGCACCTTTAGCACTTGGATTGGCAGTAAAGACAAAAACCTTGCTTGGGACTTACTCTGTGCAGCTAAAAAAGTATATGACAGCGTGTTGACTAAACAAACTTTGGATGCAAAGCAGCTGGAAGCTTGTGAGCGTCAGCTAGCGATTTGCGAAGGTTCAGATTGGTTTTGGTGGTTTGGTGATTACAATGTTAGCGATAGCGTTGAAAGCTTTGACCAGCTTTATCGCCTTAATTTAATTAACTTGTACCATTTGCTTGGTCAGACTGTACCTGAAGTGCTGCACAAAAAAATCAGTGTTGGTGGTGGCAATGCAGATAATGCAGGCACCATGCGACGTGGAACGGAGTAAGAGTTATAGGAACAATCTTTGAGCGCGAATCGTTATTTTTCACGGTCAAAGATTTTTCCTACAGGATTGTAATAATTTTAGAAAAAATGTGATGAAAAAAAAAGCAAGCCAGCCTCTCTTCAATCAACGCCGCGCTGGCGTGTTGTTGCATATTAGCTCCCTACCTAGTGCCTATTACACAGGTGATTTAGGCGTAGAAGCGCATCACTTTGTAGATTTTTTGCATGAAACGGGTGCTAGTGTCTGGCAAACGCTACCCATCAATGCACCACATGCAGACAACTCGCCTTACCAATGTTTATCTGCCCACGCGGGAAACCCCGACTTTATTAGCCTAGAAGCTTTGCTTGAAGAGGGCTTGCTTTCCAAAGAAGATTTGGGCGGTTTAATTACAAATAAAACGGCTTTATTAGCTAAGGCATACAGCACATTTATTGCGCAAGAAGATAAAAAATCACAACAAAGCTTTACGCGTTTTTGCAAAAAACAGGCGCACTGGCTCAATAATTTTGCCTTGTATTTGGTATTGCGCGCCAAGTTTAATCAAGCAGGCTGGTTTCAATGGCCCGATGTTTACAAAAATCGAGAGGCAAAAGCTTTAAAAGCGGTACAAAAAGAATTGGCGCATGAAGTTGCTGTGATTAAATTCATGCAATATGTATTTTTTACGCAATGGCTAAACTTAAAGCAATATGCTACGAGTAAGAAAGTCGCTTTATTTGGGGATATTCCAATTTTTGTGGCGTATGATAGTGCCGAGGTTTGGGCGCAACCGCAATTATTTAAGCTAGATGCGCATCAAAATATGACAGTGGTGGCAGGTGTGCCGCCTGATTATTTCTCAGCTACAGGGCAGTGCTGGGGGAACCCGCATTACGATTGGGATGCAATGGCGAAAGATGGCTATGCGTGGTGGGTTTCACGTATGGCTACGCAAAGTGCGTTATTTGATATTGTGCGTATTGACCACTTTAGAGGGCTTGAGGCTGCGTGGGAAATTCCAGCGGCTGAAGAAACAGCAATGAATGGGCAATGGGTGTTAGCACCTGGTGATGCTCTGCTGGCTGCAATTAAACAAGCTTTACCCAATATTCATTTGGTGGCGGAAGATTTGGGCATTATTACTACAGAAGTCGATGCCTTGCGACACAAATACAATCTACCTGGCATGAAAATTTTACAGTTTGCATTCAGCGGCACTGAAGACAATCCTTATTTGCCGCACCATATTGAGCCCAATAGCGTGGTTTATACTGGAACGCATGATAATGACACGACAGTAGGCTGGTATAACGGCATGGATGATGCGCAGCGCGAGCATGTAAACGCTTATTTGCGCACTACACATGGTGAAGACTCCGAACCTAATATGCCCAACGACTTGATTGCGATGGCACTGGAATCACAAGCCGATTTGGCCATTATTCCGATGCAAGATATTTTAGCCTTAGATACCAACCACCGTATGAACACACCAGGTACGGTGACTGGTAATTGGCATTGGCGATTTCATTGGCAGCAATTATCTTTGGCACAGAAAGATTTTTTTACACAAACTGTAGCGCGAACAGGGCGTTAATCAACTCGCTAATCAACGAGGGGTATAGATGGCATTGCTCATTGGCATTGATGTAGGCGGCACCAATTTGCGTTTAGGCGTGGTTGAATGGGTGAATGGTCAAGCCAAGCTGCTTGAAGAAATGCGCTTTCAGGCAGATTTTTCAAGTTTTTGCAAAATGCATCAACATGCGCCACAACATGCTTGGCAAATAATTTTAATAACCATGGCTAGTGCCATTCAGTCTGTGCGTGCGCAACACCCCTCTATTTCTGCGGTCGGCATTGGCTTTCCTGGATTTATTGACCCAACAACACAACAAATTTCTCAATCCCCTAACCTGCCAGGTTTGAAAGATGTGGATTTAAGTGCTGATTTAAGCGCGATGATTGGCTTGCCAGTGACGACTGAAAATGATGCGCTAGCTGCCGCTTATGGCGAAGCTTTTCAGCTTAAGCTGGATAACTTAATTTATTTGGGTTTAGGCACAGGCGTGGGTGGCGGCTTGGTACTGAATGGCAAGCCATTTCAAGGTCAGCATGGTGTGGCGATGGAAGTAGGGCATATTATCACTACGCAAAATGGGAGGCTTTGCGGATGTGGTAACCATGGCTGTATGGAGCAGTATGCTTCAGCCAGTGGTGTGGCAAAAACTTATGTTGAGCATACGCATCAGCAATGTACAGCGGCAGAAATTTCTTTGCTTGCACAAGCAGGAGATGAGGCGGCGATTAAGGCATATTCTTTAGCAGGGGCATCACTTGCGCAAGCTTTGGCACATATTCTAAAGGTGATTGATGTGCCAAATGTTGTAATCGGTGGTGGAATGAGTGCTGGGTGGTTGCTTATGAAGCCAACTTTTGATGCGCAATTGCAGCAAGATTTAATTCCTGCACTACGTGGGAAAATACATATTCACCTATCGCAAATGGGTGATCAAGCGGGAATAATTGGTGCAGCGATGCTAGCGACTATTCACAGAAAAGAGGTTTTTTTACATGATTGAGTACGCAAAATGGATATTCACAATTTTCTTCATGCTGGTTTGGCATATTGCGCTTGCTGAGTCTCATGTCGGCGTGGTAGAGCGCATACAAGGTAATGCGCAAGTAGTCTATGCAGACGGAAGTGATGCCATTGCGATTGAAGATGAAATATATAAAGGCGATAAAATTACGACGCAAAAAGATACTGAGCTAGTGATTCGCATGATAGATGGCACCGTGTTGGCCATGCGTCCTAATACTCAGATTACATTGACTGACTTTAAGTTTAATCGAAAAAATAGCAAAAAAGATAATATGCTAGTGAAGCTATTAAAAGGCGGTATGCGAATTGTGACAGGTGCAATTGGTAAAAAAAATCCAAAAAAAGTAAAGTTTAAAACGCCAACTGCAACCATAGGCATTCGAGGGACAGACTTTGAACTCTCCGTGATTGAGGCGGGAGGGGCTGCCTCAGCGGGCACTTATAACAAAGTATATTATGGCGCAACCTATTTAGAAAACGCGCAAGGCAAACGGGTTGAGGTTATGCCTAATCAGGTGGCGTATTCTCCTATTGAGCAGTTAAAAATAGCACATCAGTTTGGGTTGTTAGATCAAGCACCACCGCCAGAAGTTTTTCAAAATGGTAGTTACGACCAAGTGTTAGAGTCGCTTCAACAAGAAACCATGCGCTATCTGAATGAAGATGCAACCAATATGCCCAATAAACCCGAGAGTAAACAAAATGTGCCGCAAAAGCTTTTAAGGGGTAACGCGCCCACAGGTCATCTACCAGGTGGTGAGATGATGAATGGAAAGTTTCCTGGCGTAGAAATTCCTAATTACTATAAAAACTCAGTGCCAGATGCCAGTGGTTTTGGGCAGTAAGCAATCAATGGTGTATTGCAGATGCGTCATTTAGCCGTAGTTGCTATTTTATTTTGCGTGTTGTTAAGTGCTATGCATACGCCAATATTTGCACAAGAATCATTTTCCTCTTGGTTAGAGGGGGTGAAACTTGAGGCTAAAACAGCAGGTATTTCAGAGAACACGATTACCACAACAGCTAATCACATCACCTTGCTTCCTAATGTCATTGCATTAGATCACGCACAACCTGAGTTCGTTAGTCCATTTTTAGCCTATTATTACAAGCGTGTTGATGCGCAGAAAGTTAAAAGTGGACGTCAGTTATTATTAGAATATGCTGACTTATTAAACAAAATTGAAGCTCAATACGGCGTTCCTAAAGATGTGATTGTGGCATTTTGGGGGCTAGAAACTCAGTATGGTAGCTACCAAGGAGGTACAGATACTTTGTCTGCACTTGCTACTTTGGCTTTTGATGGTCGGCGGGCCGAGTTTTTTCGCTCACAATTACTAGATGCAATGCGTATTGTTGAGAGAGGGCATGTTACGGCGGAAGACTTTAAAGGTTCTTGGGCTGGTGCTTTCGGGCACATGCAGTTTATGCCGAGTACATTTATGCGTTACGCTGTAGATGGCGATGGTGATGGTGTAATTGATATTGCACGTTCAAAACCAGATGCCTTTGCCTCAGCGGCACATTATTTATCAAGCGTGGGTTGGCGTAGCAATGAGCCAGCAATGCTTGAAGTGCAATTACCAAAAGATTTTTCTTGGCAAGAGGCGCAATTAAATCTCAAAAAACCCATTGATGAATGGATGCGACTAGGGATACGTGCAATACGTATAGAGAACTCAGCACAAAATCAGCCTGCTGTAATTACTCGTGCAAAGAGTAACAAAAAAAGTAAAAAGCACTATAAAAAAACATCACATCAACGATTAGCGGTTAAAACACCCTCGAATAAATCACCCGCCCAAGTCGAGACCTACCCATTAAACGAGGTGATATCTCGCGTAGAATCGCCTGTGGCTATTGTGTTGCCTCAAGGCTGGCAAGGGCCAGCGTTTATGGTGTTTGATAATTTTCATGTCATTTTAGACTGGAATCGTTCAGTGAATTACGCACTTTCCGTGGCTCAGTTGGCTAAGCGACTCAATCAAGAAACCCGTATTGTAGGCGGACAGTTTGTAGAAGACGATGCACTCACTTTTCAACAAATGTTTGAATTGCAAGCGATGTTAAATGATGCAGGCTTTGATGCAGGCACACCTGATGGTTTACCTGGATTACAAACACA
>JABFSF010000158.1 GCA_013140755.1 Methylotenera sp.
GAAGGCCAAGGAGTAAAGCAAGATTACGCCAAAGCCGCTGAGTGGTATAAAAAAGCGGGCAATCAGGGCAACCAAGATTCGCAATATAACTTAGGTGTGATGTATGCGCAGGCGCAAGGCGTAGCGCAAGATGATAATGAATCATTTAAATGGTTTGAAAAAGCTGCAAAACAAGGCCATATTTTGTCGCAATTTGCGCTTGGCAGACTTTATACCGTTGGTCGTGGCACTAAAGCAGATGGCAAATTAGCATGCGATTGGTATCGTAAAGCGGCCGAGCAACATCACTATAAAGCGCAGTTAGCTTTAGGCAAAAACTACTTAGATGGTAACGGCATTAAAAAAGATGTAGTCATGGCTGAAAGCTGGATTCGTAAATCGGCCGAGCAAGGCCACCATAAAGCTGAATATGAAATGGGCTTGTTATATCGAGATGGCATTGCAGTGAAAAAAGATGCCAAAGAAGCCTATATGTGGCTTGAGTTAGCCGCCAAGCAAGACCACGTAGGGGCTCAACAAGCCCGTGATGCACTTGCTAAAACCATGAAAGCTGAAGAAATAGCCGTCGCTAAATTGGCTGCAAGTAATTGGCACGCAAAGCTACCGCCAAATAAGCCTTAGACTCAACGTTAAAATTCACTTTTACGTACTGAAAAGATTGGATTTTGTATTTAGGCATCATTAAAAAAAGCCCTGCAAGTCAAACGTTCAAACTACCTGTTAACTTTGGAGATTAACAGGAATCATTTTAATGAAGCCTAGCTGTCTAATAAAGGAAAAAACACATTATTTAGGAGGGAGGCTACCCTGAGTGGTGATGCCTACGGATGTAGTTGATTTAGGTCTAATTGACGTAGCTTGGGAGCACATTTTGCCGTGATGCCCACAATTGACAAGGTCATCAACCCACCAAATATAACAGACGGTACTAAGCCCATGAGTCTTGCGGCAACACCTGACTCAAATGCGCCTAATTCGTTAGATGAGCCAATAAAAACACCATTGATGGCAGAAACGCGCCCTCGCATGGCATCAGGGGTGGCAAGTTGCATAATTGTTTGGCGCAACACCACAGAAACACCATCAAACACGCCTGAAAGCAATAGCAATAAAGCCGATAACCAAAAGCTCGTGCTGAGCCCAAACCCTATCATACAAAACCCAAAGCCGCCCACTGCACTTAATAACCAACGCCCTGCGTGCAAGTTAATAGGGTGGCGGGTAAGCCAAAGACCTGTCACAATTGCCCCCGCCGCAGGTGCGGCACGCAACATTCCTAAACTCTCAGGCCCTATTTGATACACATCTTGAATAAACGCTGGCAACATCGCAACCGCACCACCAAACAACACAGCAAACATATCTAAGGACATCGCAGCCAAAATGACCTGATGGCTAAATACAAAGCGTAAACCTTGACCAATACTGCTTAACACTGCGGTACTTTCTGTTTTTTTTGGCTCATGAATGTTAAGCAAAAGCATCGCCACTAATGCCCCAAAACACAATATGGTTGATACCGAATAAGCTAATGTTTTACTGCCAAAGCCTATCAACAAGCCCCCGATGGCAGGCCCTAATACCAAGCCTATCTGAAAAACGGTTGTGCCTATGCCCGCAGCGCGGCTGTATTGCTCCCTTGGTAAAATGAGCGCAAATAATGTGCTATAACTAGGCGCGATAAAAGCACGCGCAAGCCCTGTTAAAGCGACTGAGCCATAAATCCAAACCAAATGATTACCATGCAAGTAACCCAAAACCAATGCCATCAGTGTAAATGCATTGAGCGTAAGCAATAGCGCAGATAAAGTAGCAAAAGTTCTACGAGAGTAATAATGATCCACCGCATGACCAGCAAACAATGCTGAGGCAAAATAAGGCACCACCTCTGCCAAACCAATTAAGCCAAGTGAAAGCACATCATGCGTAATTTCATAAATATGCCAACCCACCGAGACGGCAATAATTTGGTACGCCAGCACCATTTGAATACGAAAAACCAAAAGCTTGGTAAAAGCGTAATTGTGATATTTAAAAATTTCCATGAGCAGTATGATAGCTTGAAACTACGTGTAGAATTTAACCCTGTTAGTGCAGTGAATAAGGCAGTAAGCAAAAGACTGAATTTTCAGATTTTGCCGATGAGTCGTCATTGACCTAGTGTGACTCTGCCGAAATAGATTAGGCGCACTAACACCTGAGTACGCATGTAATGGAAGATACTTTAAAATTTTAAGGGGCTGCCTTTCCCCCGTGTTTTACACGGGCTACTTTTTGTAATTCTGCCCGAAAATTTCCATATTTTCGCTTTTAAAAAATCAACCCGCGTAAGCCGTACTCGGATAGTCTTGCTGAGTTAATGATGTGCGATTGTTTCGCCTGCCTTTAATCGATATTGTGTGCCGCAATATGGGCAAGCCACATGGCCTGTTTTTGCCACATCTAAAAACACACGTGGGTGAGATGACCATAATGCAATTTCTGGCGTTGGGCAGTGTAGCGGTAGGTCTTTAGCTAAAACTTCTGTAATGTTTGCGTTAGACATATTCTGAGTTTCCTTAAAACTACCACGCCCTTATTTGAGCGCGGTAATGTTGCTTATTAAACCAGCGTTAGCCAATGTGCATGTTTGGCTGATTTTCCAGTCACCACATCAAAATAAAGTTTTTGCAGTTGCTTGGTGATTGCGCCAGCTGTGCCTGCACCAATGGCACGGTTATCTAGCTCTCGAATGGGCGTGACTTCAGCCGCCGTGCCTGTAAAGAAGGCTTCATCCGCGCCATATACCTCATCGCGCGTAATGCGTTTTTCAATCACGGGGATGCCTAACTCGGTGGCAAGTTGCACAATGGTATCGCGGGTGATGCCTTCGAGTGCGCTGGTGAGATCAGGCGTGTAGAGTTTGCCGTTGCGTACAATAAACACATTTTCGCCAGAACCTTCTGCCACAAAGCCATCTACGTCCAGCAATAAAGCTTCTTGGTAGCCATCAAGTGCGGCTTCTTGGTGCGCTAAAATGCTGTTCATATAGTTGCCGTTAGCTTTGGCTTTACACATGGTGATGTTCACGTGGTGGCGTGAGAATGATGATGTTTTCACACGAATGCCGTTATCAAGCGCATCTTGCCCCATATAGGCACCCCATTTCCATGCGGCAACAATCACGTGAGTTGAAAGTGTTTTGGCTGAAATGCCCATGGCTTCTGCACCGTAAAATGCCATTGGGCGTAGGTAGGCAGATTCAAGCTTGTTATCACGCACCGCAGCTAATTGTGCAGCCGCAATTTCTTCTTTGCTATAAGGCATTTTCATGCCCAAAATATGGGCAGAGCGGAATAAGCGGTCAGTATGCTCTTTTAGGCGAAAAATCGCAGTGCCTTTGTCTGTTTTATACGCACGCACGCCTTCAAAAACGCCCATGCCGTAGTGCAATGTGTGGGTTAAAACGTGGGTGGTGGCATCGCGCCAGTTGACCATTTTACCGTCATACCAAATTACGCCGTCGCGGTCTGCCATACCGCCTGAAGTTGCTGCAGGATTTGCCATGCTGATGTCCTAATAGTGCAAAAGCATTATTGTAAACGAGTGCGCACTTGCTTTGCAGTAATTTAATGGTGATTGTGCAGAAATTTATATCTCAAGCCGTTGAATTGATTGCGCATGGTAGAATTGCTACACACAAATTGAAGAGGCAACAGTGATGATAAAGCGAATGTTTTGGATATTGGCGTTAGTAGGCTTATTGGCTGCTTGCAACCCAACTCAACAGCAAAACCAATTTCATGCGACTGATATTTCAGCGGTGGATTTTGGGCAAACGTTAGCATTAACTGACCATACAGGTAAGCCGCGTACATTGGCGGATTTTAAAGGCAAGGTCATTGTATTATTTTTTGGCTATACGCATTGCCCTGATGTGTGCCCCACCACGATGGCGGATTTAAAGCAAACCATGAAATTATTGGGTAATCGTGCGGATGAGTTACAAGTGTTATTTGCCACCCTAGACCCTGAGCGTGATAAGCAAGACGTTTTAGCGCAATATGTCCCCAATTTTGACTCGCGGTTTATTGGCTTATTTGGTAGCAAAGCGCAAACCGAAAAAGTAATCAAAGATTTTAAATTGTATGCGGCCAAAGTTGAAAGTACGGGGCGTGGTGGTTACACCATAGACCATAGTGCAGGCACTTATATTTTTGATAAAACTGGAAAATTACGACTGTATGTAGATTATGGACAAAAGCCAGATTTGCTGGCGGCGGATATTCAGCAATTGCTTTAACGCACACTAATTGCCTTTTGCATTGGGTTGGTTTTATACAAGGCCAGTGCTAATGCGCGTTGTGTGGCATGATTTATGATTGGGGATGGGTAGGTTTGACCAATCACGGTATTGATGGCGAATTGCCGTGCGCTAGGCATTAACCAAGGGGCATGAATTTCTTTGTTGTTACAATGCCTAAGTTCGGGTACATATTTGCGGATAAATTTTCCTAGGCTGTCAAAACATTCACTTTGGGTGACAGGGTTAAATATTCTAAACCACGGTTGTGCATCACACCCAGTTGAGGCGGCCCACTGCCAGCCGCCATTGTTGGCAGATAAATCAAAATCAATCAAATGTTGTGCAAAATAACGCTCGCCCCAACGCCAATCTACCAATAAATCTTTGACAAGAAAGCTCGCGGCCACCATGCGCAGGCGGTTATGCATATAGCCTGTTTGGTTAAGTTGGCGCATGGCAGCATCCACTAGTGGGTAACCTGTGTTTCCCTCGCACCATGCTTTAAAATAGACTGCATTGTTAGAATAATTGATTGATTCAAATTCAGGTTTAAATGCACGCCCGTAAGCGACTTGTGGATGATGGTGCAAAATTTGTACATAAAAATCGCGCCAGATGAGTTCATTTAACCATGTCTGTGAGCCAGTATCCATGCGGGTTGCAGCCTGCCTCGCGCAGTGCCTTATTGAAACCGTGCCAAAGCGCAAATGTACTGAAAGGTAAGAAACGCCCTTTGTTGCAGGATAATTGCGCGCCTCTTTGTAAGCAGCGATGCGCTGTTCAAAATCTTCAAGCAAAGCTTTGCCGCCCGACATGCCTGTGGGCAAGCGCAGCTGGTTTAAGTTGGTGCGCATAAAGCCTAAGCTTGTTAAGCTCGGCATGGCTTGCGGGCTGTTTTTGGCTAAATGCGCAATATAGGCATCAACGGGATACGGCTTGAGGTAAAAATCATTCAGCTTTTTTAACCAAGCGTTTTTGTAAGGCGTAAATACGCTATAGGGCTTGCCTGCTTGGGTGAGAATTTCATCTTTTTCAAAAATTACATGGTCTTTAAACGTGTGAAAGTGCACGTTACGCGTGGCTAGTTGCTGTTGAACGGTATGGTCACGAGCAATTGCGCTGGGTTCATCATCGTGGTTACAAAACACGGCTTGAATATTTAACTGATGCGAAAGTTTGGGAATTTCAACTAGTGCACTACCATGCAGTACGATTAAATCACCACCTTGCGCTTGCAATGCAGCTTTGAGTTCACGCACGCTTTCCCAAATAAACTCTACGCGGCGGTCATATTTATTGGGAAGCAGGTTGAGAATGTTGGTGTCAAACACAAATACGCAAAACACTTGCGTAGCATGTTTAAGTGCGTAGTAGAGTGCCGCGTGGTCATAATCACGTAAATCGCGGCGAAACCAAACTAAAGCGGTAGTGTAGGGCTGAAGTGCGCTAGCCTCGTGCTCCAAATACATATTTTTTCTCTACAGGTGTATCCTTATTGACTAATGCGGGCGATTCAGACTCATTTGGTTTGAGCATTCCTAAGTGATATTGTAAATCTAATGACATCATAATGAGGGTTTCATCGCCAATTTGGTTCACCTTCCAAAACACTTCGTTGGCATAATGTTGATCGTTCACCAACTTGGATGGGTTAATTGAACCTGCAACCTTTCTTGCAGCAACCGTAAATTTTGAAAGTAACATAAAAGTTTCATTGTTCATAGTGCCTCCACGTGACCTAAAAATATCTATTTAAATTTAAATGCACTTTAATGGTGCAAAATTAAAGGATAATCGTTGTTATTGTTATTAACATTTAGGTTTAAGCAATTAGTGTGCCTGTGGTGAAAGTGTTACTCCCGATGATAAGGGTGCCCTTGGTTGACCGAGTACGCGCGGTACAGTTGCTCGCATAATAAAACACGTACAAATGCGTGTGGTAGGGTGAGCTTAGATAAACCCCACAGCCAATGCGCTTGTTGTTTAAGGCTGGGGTGCAGACCATCTGCACCACCAATCACAATGCTGGCGTCACGCCCAAGGGTTTGCCAGTGCTGCATTTTATTGGCAAGTTGCAAGGTGGTAATTTCTTGTCCGTGTTCATCACAGGCAATAAGATAATCTTTGCCTACCGCTTCTAAAATGCGTTTGGCTTCTATTTGCTGAATATTTTCGGTGCTGTTGCCTGCGGCACGTTTTTCAGGCTTGATTTCTATGATTTCAATGCTGGATTCACGTGGCATCCGCTTGGTGAAATCTGCGCATGCGGCTTCAACCCATGCAGGCATTTTGTGACCAACGCTGATAATGCGCAACTTCATTTAAAATTGCTTGTAAGAATTTGAGTTTTACTCTGCTTTAATGTGACCACGGCGACTCTCCGCCTCGCCACCTTATGATTTGATGGGGCTTCTACGGCTTTCAGCCTCGCCCCATAGTTGCTCAAGGTTATAGTAAGCGCGGGTGGCTGGCACCATAATGTGCACCACAATGTCATCTAAATCGACCAACACCCATTCGCCTTCTTTTTCACCTTCTGTACCACGGATTGCAAAGCCTTTTTCTTTGAGTTTTTCGCGTACATTATCAGCTACGGCTTTAGCTTGGCGGCTAGAGTTAGCTGAAGCTACAATCATATAATTGGTCATGCTGGTGAGCTTGCGTACGTCCATGACACTAATATCAAAGCCCTTGATGTCTTCAATCGCATCTACCACAGCGAGTTTCATGGCTTCTAAGTCTAATTGAGTAGAAATGGTATTTTGAGTAGTTTGTGTCATTTAAGCGGCCTGTACTGGAATTGCGTTACGTTGAGATTGAATACGGTTTTGTGCATCTACATAAATAAGTGTTGGGTGAAACGCTTTAAGTTCTTCTTCTGCATAATGTGCGTAGCTGGCAATAATTAAAATATCTGCTGGGTTAGCTTTGTGGGCGGCTGCACCATTCACAGAAATAACGCCAGAGTTGCGCTCAGCTCGAATCGCATAAGTGCTAAAACGCTCACCATTACTCACGTTGTAAAGGTGAATTTGTTCATTTTCAAAGATGTTAGCTGCGTCTAGCAACGCTTCATCAATCGCGCAACTACCTTCGTAATCAAGTTCGCTATGCGTTACGTGCACGCGGTGTAGCTTGGATTTGAGCATAATTCTTTGCATGAGCTTAACTGTTCATCACTGATTTGATTTAAAGAGGGAGTGCATTATAGTCTGTTCAAAGACTTATTCCAATTATAAATCAATGAATTAAATAGTATGCAATTTTGGCGACCAAGCCTTTAGCTCCTTTTCTGCCAGTTTGTAATCAGGGTAAATACTTGCCACCACTGCCCAAAATTTAGCTGAGTGATTCATTTCCTTTAAGTGTGCGAGTTCGTGACAAACCACGTAATTGATAAGATGTGGTGGTGCTTGCATTAAGCGCCAGTTAAGGCGGATTTCTTTTTTTGAGTTGCAACTGCCCCAGCGCGATTGTGCGCTGGATAAAAATAAAATAGGAGTAGGTACGCCCAGTTTGGTGGCAAATAAGGTTAAACGCCTTGAAAAATCAGGCAGTGCTTGTTTTTTATACCATTGAATCACCTTGCGCTTCACCGCACTTGGCTCATTGTAATTGGGCATGGCAAGTTGCAAAAAACCAGAGGTGTAACTCACTGCTTTGGCGCGGGGAGCGTGTTGTAGGTCTAATGTTATTGAGCTTCCCAGCCATAGTAACTGCTCACCATCTTGCCAAGTGCGTGATGGTAGTTGGTTTTCTGAGACTTTCGCAAGTTTTTGACGAATCCAATCGGCTTTTTGCGCAATGATGCCCTCAAGTTGTGATTGGGCAATGCGTTTAGGCGCATGTATCACCAAGCCAGTTGCGGTGACTTTTAAGCCTACGGTACGGCGTTGGCGGCGTTCTAGCTGGTAATTTATTTGCTCGCCTGAAAGCAATGTCAACACATGGCTCATTGACCTAGCTTTACCATTTCTGACTCAATCCAATTTTCCACTTGCTGATTAAGTGCATCAGGTTTTAATCCAGCGGCTTGAATAGGTTTGCCGATGTGCATGTGAATGATGCCAGGTTTTTTCATAAACCCTTTTGGCCAACACAGCCCAGCATTGAGTGCGACTGGTACGACTTGCGTTTGCGTTTGGCAAGCCAGCCACGCGCCACCAATATGATATTTACCGCGTTGATGTGGTGCCATACGGGTGCCTTCAGGGTAAATCACAATCCAGAAACCTTTTTTTAATCTTGCGCTACCTAGTTCTACTAGCTGTTTGAGTGCTGCTCGTCCTGCACTACGGTTAATTGCAATAGGAGAGGACATGGCCAAACCCCAGCCGAAGATTGGAATCCACAATAGTTCGCGTTTTAACACATACACTTGCGGAGGGAAAATGGCTTGAAATGCAAAAGTCTCCCACGTGGATTGATGCTTACCTAGGATGATGCTAGGGGTTTGCGGAATGTTCTCCAGCCCTGTTACTTTATGGCGAATATTACAAGTGACGCGCAACCACCACAACATGCTACGCGCCCAGCCTGAAATCAGCACATTGCGCGTAATGGGGTTAAGCGGCAGGGCAAGAAAGGCTATCACCGTAAAAATAGGCGCAGTAACCATTTGGCCTAAAAAGAAAAGTAGAGAGCGTAAAAACAGCATCAATTAACCTTTGTGATGATGGGCATTGCTATAAATTCAAAGTAAGGCGAGGTGCGAAAAGTGGAACGACGGCAGTTAAGCGTGTTCCGCAGTGATATGTTGTACAGCTTCACTTAAATCCGCAAACACTTGCGTATCTTCTGGTAAACCACCTGCGGCAAGTGTTGCTTCGCCTTTGCCAGTGCGCACCAGTATTGGCTGACAGCCTGCCTCGGCAAAAGCTTGTAAATCTCTTAATGCATCTCCAATGGCAAATACTTGGCTCAGCTCTACAGAAAAACGTTTACCAATTTCTTTAATCATGCCTGATTTTGGTTTACGGCAGTCGCAATGGTCGTCAGCCGCGTGTGGACAATAAAACACAGCATCAATGCGTCCACCTACAGCGGCTAGCTCGCGATGCATTTTGTCGTGAATACTATTCAGTGTGGCCATATCAAACAAGCCACGGCTCACGCCAGATTGATTGGTGGCCACCGCAACGCGAAAGCCAGATTGGTTAAGCAAAGCGATGGCTTCAAGGCTACCCGCAATTGGCACCCACTCACTCGGGCTTTTAATAAAATTAGCCGAGTCTTCGTTAATCACACCATCGCGGTCAAGAATCACGAGTTTCAAAATAAGTGCTCTTTATGAGTTAGCTAGCCAGTTTAGATAAATCCGCCACGCGGTTCATGGTTTGGTGCAAGGTCGCCAATAACCCTAAGCGGTTTGCTTTAAGCGCAAGGTCATCTGCATTCACCATGACGTGATCAAAAAAGTCATCCACAGGGGCTTTTAGTGCTGCTAAAGCTTGTAATGAGGCGGTGTAATCACCTGCTTCAAACAATTGATCTGCTTGCGGTTTCACTTTGCTCAATGCATTGTTGAGCGCGATTTCAGCAGGCTCAGCCAATAAGTGAGTATGCACTTCAGCTTTTACTTCACCTTCAACTTTTTTCAAGATATTGCCTACGCGTTTGTTGGCGGCGGCGAGAGCGGGGGCTTCAGGCAACCTGCTGAATGAGTGAACGGCTTCCAGACGTTTTGGAATTTCTACTAAGAGTTGAGTGTTTAATGAGATTACAGCATCTATTTCCTGCGAGGAAAAATTTTGTTCCCGTAAATATCCATTCAATCGGTCAAAAATGAAGTCTATGATAGCGTGTGTATCAACCGTTATCGAGCTGCGCAAGCTCATAGTTGAAGAACTCACGCCTGTTTTTCTACGAACTTCATATTTTTTGATTAAATCTCTATCTCTAGCTGCGTACCAGATTTCATCATCGTTTAGAGCTTGAATTACCATCATTAATAGTAGATCTAAATCTAGAGATAATTCTGCTTCAATTAACATTCTAACTATACCCAAAGCGTGTCTTCTGAGAGCAAATGGGTCTTTATCGCCTGTTGGTTTTTCACCAACTCCAAACATTCCCACTAAAGTTTCCAGTTTGTCTGCCAATGCTACACATAAGCCCACTTGATTGTGTGGTAAAGTATCTCCCGCAAAGCGTGGTTTGTAATGATCTTCAATGGCAAAAGCCACGTCATTATCCAAGCCTTCATGTTGCGCATAATAGCGCCCCATAATACCTTGCAACTCAGGAAACTCCCCCACCATATCGGTCACTAAATCTGCTTTTGCTAATTGAGCCGCTAAATCTGCTTTTGCAGCTAATTCAGCACCGCCTAATTGTTCACCAATCGCTTTGGCAATAGCACGTACGCGTTCGGTGCGCTCACCTTGTGAGCCGAGCTTATTGTGGTACACCACTTTATCCAAGCCTGCAATGCGGCTTTCAAGCGTTTTCTTACGATCTTGGTCAAAAAAGAATTTTGCATCGGCCAAGCGTGGGCGCACCACGCGCTCATTACCGCCAATGACAGCGCTTGGGTCGGCAGGGTTGATGTTAGAAACAATTAAGAACTTGTTGGTGAGCTTGCCATTTGCATCTAATAGCGGGAAGTATTTTTGATTCGCCTTCATGGTGAGAATCAAACATTCTTGCGGCACTTCGAGGTAAATTTCTTCAAACTGCCCCAGCAGTACATTGGGGCGTTCTACCAAGGCGGTCACTTCGTCTAACAACGCTTCATCGTCAATCGGTTTTAAATGTTGCTTCGCTGCGGCGGCATTGAGTTGGCTCACAATTTCCGCACGGCGCTCCGCAAAGCTGGCAATGACCGCGCCTTCAGTTTTTAATTGCTCGGCATAAGTATCTGCATGTTGGATGGTCACAACAGGCACGGCGGCTTCAAAGCGGTGGCCTTGCGTTTGGTTGCTGGCAGTTAAGCCAAGCGCGTTAATTGCAATGACGTCACTGCCATGTAGCGCAATTAAACTATGCGCTGGGCGCACAAAGTTTACACTGCTCCAACCATCCACTAGTTGGTAGCTCATTACTTTAGGAATCGGCAGTTTGCTAATGGCTTCTTCCAATGCTTTTTGTAAGCCTTCGGCCAATTGGGCGCCTTTTTGGGTCACTTCTAAAAACAGAGTCTCGTTTTTACCATCCAATTGTTTAGTGAGTTGTGAAACTGCGGCTTCATCTAACCCCATGCCGTTTAGTCGTTTAATCAAGGCTGGTGTGGCATTGCCGCCCGCATCTAAGCCCACACTGACTGGCATAAGCTTTTGCGAGATTTGTTTATCTGCCGCTTGCGCTGCTATAGTAGTCACGTGTGCTGCCAATCGGCGTGGCGTTGCAAAAGCGGTCACGATTGAATTTTCAGCCGTTAAACCTTGTGCTTTTAGGCTTTCTACCAGAACGCTACTAAAAGCATCGCCCAATTTTTTAAGCGCTTTTGGTGGGAGTTCTTCTACAAATAATTCCACTAATAAATTTTGTTGCGACATGGTTAAGCGGCCTTCTTATCTTTTTCTAATTTTTCTTTAGAGAGCTTTTCCAAAGATAACTTTTCTAGCACTTCATCTGCCCAGTTTTTAGGTGCCATGGGAAAGCCAAGTCTAGCGCGGCTATCAAGGTAGCTAGCAGCTACACTACGGGCTAAGTTGCGGATGCGACCAATATAGCCTGCGCGCTCGGTGACTGAAATTGCGCCACGCGCATCGAGCAAGTTAAACGTATGCGCGGCTTTGAGTACCTGTTCATAAGCGGGGAGTGCTAATTGGCTTTCCATCAAGTGCTTGGCTTGTTTTTCGTGCGCGTTAAATGCAGTGAATAAGAAGTCCGCATCTGAATGCTCAAAGTTATAAGCACTTTGCTCTTGCTCATTTTGTAAGTAAACATCGCCGTAGCTCAAGCCTTCTGTCCATGTGAGGTTATAAACATTATCAACCCCTTGCAAGTACATGGCGAGGCGCTCTAAACCATAGGTGATTTCGCCTGTAATCGGTTTGCAATCTATGCCGCCTACCTGTTGAAAGTAGGTGAATTGGGTGACTTCCATGCCATTTAGCCAAACTTCCCAACCTAAGCCCCACGCGCCTAGCGTGGGGTTTTCCCAGTCATCTTCCACAAATCGGATATCATTTTGTTTGAGGTCAAAGCCAAGCGCTTCAAGAGAGCCTAGATAGAGTTCTAAGATGTTTTCAGGCGCGGGTTTTAACACCACTTGAAATTGGTAGTAGTGTTGTAGTCGGTTTGGGTTTTCGCCATAGCGTCCATCTTTGGGGCGGCGGCTTGGTTGCACGTAAGCGGCTTTCCATGGCTCTGGGCCGAGTGAGCGTAAAAAAGTGGCGGTATGGCTGGTGCCAGCGCCTACTTCCATATCGTAAGGTTGCAACAGGGCGCAGCCTTTGTTGCTCCAGTATTGTTGTAGGGTGAGAATAATCTCTTGAAATGTCAAAGCCATGATTTTGAGTATAAAATTTAAATTGGCGAAAAACGCAATTTTACTTTGTTTTGCTGTCTAGCAATAGGTTTTATGTGTTGGTGGCGCGATTACGCCACCACAATACGATAAGTAAGGCAAAACTCAGTAGAATAAATGGCCAGTTACCCCAGCTTACATAGGGTGTGCTACCTGTGTAGCCTTGGGCTGATCCGTTTAAAATAATTTCAGTAAAATGTGGTGCGTTTGCAAGCACATAGCCTTTGGTATCGATAATGGCTGTTGCGCCAGTGTTGGTGGCGCGTAGCATCATGCGGCCAGTTTCTAATGCACGTGCTTGGCTAAATTGTAGGTGCTGATCTGCGGCAAAAGAATCGCCATACCATGCATCGTTAGTAGCATTTACAAGTAATGTAGCAGTGGGAAGTTGACGGATAATTTCTTCACCAAAAACATCTTCATAACAAATATTCACGGCGATTTTTTCACCTGCAATTGACATGGGTTGCTGGGTCTTGCTGCCACGTGACAAATCACTCAATGGCATATTGAGTAAATCACGATAAACCCAGCCCAATGCTGCTTTGAGTGGAATAAACTCACCAAACGGCACAAGGTGCGATTTACGATAGCTCATAGAGGTGGTGCCGTCAAAGCTTATTACACTATTAAAGTAGTGACCGTCTTCGCGCTCAACAACACCAACTAAAACTCCCCCTTTATTTTTACTGGCATGATGATGTAGCCGTGTTTTAAGTTTTTGAGGTAGTTCGTTAGAAAGCACAGGTAGGGCTGTTTCTGGCATGACAATCAGTTGCGCATGGCTTTGTTCTGCCATATTGAGATATTTATTCAGTGTGTGTTCGGCAATGTCTAAATCCCATTTTAAATCTTGTGGAATATTGCCCTGTAGTAAACTCACGCTAATAGGCTTGCCTGTAGGCGTTGTCCATTCTACCCAATGAAGTAGGCTACCAGCTACGAAAGTAAGCACTATAGCGGCAATGCTATTACGCCGCCACAGTATAGAAGTGGGTTTTTCGACCAACCAAAACGCAATGATGCTAGCAATCAAAGCTGTGATAAATGAAACGCCATAAACGCCAACAATAGGCATGTAGCCAGCAAGCGGGCTGTAGGGTAGTTGGCTATAACCTAAAGTCATCCAAGGAAAGCCAGTAAAAATCCAACTACGCACCCAATCAGAGAGTGCTAACAATACAGGCATGGCGATTATTAGTGTGCTTTTATGCGACCTTGCAAGGCGCAAACTTAGCACGCCAGCGATAGCTAAAATACTTGCCATAAAAGCAGCCAGTAAAAAGGTCAGAATGCCTGCAATCACCATCGGCATTCCACCATAGTAATGTAGGCTAATGTAAATCCAGTAAAATCCAACGCCGAATAGACCTAATCCATACAAGAAACCTATTTGAGCGACTTGGTGCGTCGTATTGCTTTTTAACCAAAAATAAAACAGCCCCGCGACAGAAAGGATGCTTAAGGGGAAAAGGTAATAAGGTGCAAACCCCCACACACTTAATGCGCCTAGCGCAATAATGAAAATACTTCTGAGGTGCAGGAACGTGAGCGTTTTTGACATAAGCGACATTGTAGCTGGTTAGCTAAAGATGACAAAAATTTACATTTCTAATCACGACATCAATCTCTAACGCATTGACACCACAACTTTATAAGCTCTACTATGAGGCTTGCAAGAAATCATTAAAATCAAAGATGTTGGTTTATTTGTTTTGGGAGAAAAATATGAGTATGGCTTCAGAGTTTAAAGAGTTTGCCCTTAAAGGCAATGTGATGGATTTAGCCGTGGGTGTGATTATCGGCGGGGCATTTGGCAAAATTATAGATTCAATGGTTAGCGATATTATTATGCCAATTGTAGGTAAGATTATCGGCAATGTAGATTTTTCAAACATGTATGTTGCATTGAGTGGTCAAGCTGCTGGGTTGCCGTTAGTAGAAGCAAAAAAATTAGGTTCAGTACTTGCTTACGGTAACTTTCTTACGATTACCATTAACTTTCTAATTCTAGCTTTCGTGATTTTTCAAATGGTTAAATTTATGAACAAAATGAAAAAAGCAGAAGCCGCAGCTCCAGCACCAACGCCAGACGACATCGTATTGTTACGCGAAATTCGTGATGCTTTGAAAAAATAATTGACTTTAATTCGGATGCAAAAAAAGGGCGAAAGCCCATTTTTTAATTTAATTTTTGATACAAAATTATCATTCTGAGACAATTCCTTTGAACCCATGACATTGACTTGTGATTGACCATTACATCAAAGTGTAGATATAGATGATGCCGCAAAGTGCTCAAGTGAGGGTGATTCTTCCTAATTTTTGTTCTTACATCTGTTGCAATCGCGTCATTAGAGCTTAGAATTTCAGGCTTTCCGAGATTGTATAACTCGCGATTTAAATTACTTAAATCATAATTGACATTCCAACAAACTAACTCTGCGTCTTTGATAAATTTCAATAGTGCATCTGCAATCTCATAAAACTGCGGAAACTGTTTCAAAAAATTGTCACTATAATCTGTGACATCAATAGCAGCCTCCGTCATAGGCTTTCCATCAGGATTGATTAGGTGATTAAAACTCTTGCCAGTGAGTTCTCCATCAATCTCTTCAATAAGTGCTACTTCAATCACCCTATCATCAGCTTCCATGCCTGTGGTGGCTATATCTATATAGACCCTTCTCATTTAAGTGCTCCTGTAATAAAAAAGTACACTTTAAAATTGATTTGCGACTGACGCCATTGCGGCTGTTGCCAGTATTCCTACCAGCAACCGTATGTTTGGCGTAACCTAGATGCTTCGTCATTTCAGCTTGTAAGGCACGTTCTGCGACGCGTTTGAGATAACTAACCATATACATCTAACCAAATCTCGTGAAGCTACATAGCAATCCAAGGAATCTGATTTGACACATACCGCAATTGATAATTGGTCTCTAAAATAGTGACATATTGCTTTTGAGTGTGCATTTATTCATAGTCCAATTAAAATTCCAGCATCAATTACATTAAAACACCAACTGCAAGGCTTAGGCACTTGATTATGCCAACCAACCAACAGACTGAATGTTAATTCACATGCAGCTTAAATTTTTAAAGGAAATAACGATGTTTAAAGTTAGCGAGAACGCTTTAATGATGTCAATCCAAGCAATTCACCAAATCGCCAAGCGGCTTAGCGCAGAACGAGACGCCAGCGTTGGAGCTGAACAAGCCAATTATGACGAAATGATTGAAGCATATGAGATTGTGGCGATGGAGTTGAAAACGGTTTACGAAAAAGCGCACACAGAGGGTGCCGATTTACCTCCCTATGCTAGCCTGACAAGCTAGACCATACCAATTTCAGCCTGAGCGATGTGTATTAAAGAGTACGCCGCATGTCAAAGAAACGGTCATGGCTCTTATATTGATATTGACCTCAATACGATACACAGGCAAGATGCTTACGTGTTCTTTCTGTACAGACTCCTCAACGCTAAAATGACTAGCTCTGCTCTCGTACCCCGTAATAAGTACGACTTTGAACGGCTCAATTCTTTAATGGCCGCTGACCCGTCAGCCGCAATCCCCATCTTGGATGAACTGCTCAGCTGGTTGCAAGACATGAACTGGCCTATAGCTTCGCCACTTGCAGATTACCTAATCAACTAAATGAGAAAATTGTATGCATAAAATTAACACTACTGCTCTAGTTATCGCGATTCAAGCTGTTGATGACAAGATTGGACAATTAATTGCACAACTGGACAATGATAAAGCTGATGGCCGACTTGAGTTGGTTTTATTAGATCATGAAAATGCTGCCGAATCGTTAAGACTGAGTTATCTAGAAGCCTTGAAAAAAATAAGTAATCTACC
>JABFSF010000080.1 GCA_013140755.1 Methylotenera sp.
GCCATATCTCAGCCGTACCCCCAAGCCATTGCGACAAACGAATAGCCATATCAGCACTAATTGCCGCATGGCCGTTAATCATGCGAGAGAGTGTTACACGGGCAACGCCTAGCTGCTCAGCCGCTTCTGTGACCGTCAAGCCCATCGCTGGCAGTACATCCTCTTTTAGCATTTCACCCGGATGTGGTGGATTGTGCATCTTGTTCATATTCATATCTCCTGGTGGTAGTCCTGATAGTCCACAATTTCAGCATCTTCACCATCAAAACTAAATGTGAGTCGCCAATTACCATTGACCCATATAGACCAGTGTCCTGTTGTTAATCGGTGTAGCTTCCACCCTGGCACATCCATCTCTTTTGGATCGGCCGCCATGTGAAGCATTGCCAATTGACGTGCCAACCTACTTGCATGATCCGCTCTTATGCCTGCTTTACTGCCAGTTAAGAAAAACTTCTCAAGCCCTTTGTGTGCGAAATTCTTTATCATTTATATAGTATCGTATAACGCATCAAGATACAATGCAGGCATTTGTATTACAATTGTTAAAAGTGATCATGCAGCGCCTTTTATGGGTTTTTCATCATACAGCTTGTATGGAGCTACCTTTACCTGCCCGCCTGTATCTTTATGGGTCTTAGTTTTAATGAGTGTGTCGGTTAATGCCATTTTGGGGTAACTCCAACATGAAAATGTTGTTAATTTAAACTTACCCCACTGAGTTACCCCAATTAAATGGGGTATGTCAAGCAACGGCATGCAACTGCAATAGGCGTAAAAAAAGCCTAGAAGGTTGAATTTACTAGGCTTTTGATACATCTTGCTACTAGGTGAAACACTTAAATGGGCTGGGGTCAATCCAACAATTCAATATCAGCCATATTCTAAAACATTCCATTAGTTTTATTTTTTTAAGATACCGTCAAATATACCGTCAGACACTTTAGTCCTTGCTTAAGTCTCGACTCAAATTTAGTTTATTAAAGCTTATGAGCCACTCCAAAATTCATGTAGATAAGGGTGTGAGCTTGATTGGACAGTATGCTAAGTGGATGCCATTCCCGCCATTAAGCCAATTGAATAACATTAGAGCAACAATCCACGCTTAATCAAACTAAATATCTCAGTTACTTAGTTCAACAGGTTTTTTAGAACTCAAAACAGACAGACCGAGTGTTAACGGACCATGCGCATGTCTGCCGGTTAACCAAAGAACGGATTCCCTAATAGCTCCATACACTACACTGTGACCTGTAATAGTAGCTGCCTTTAAAGCCTCTTCAGGGCTTAATTCAGAGTTGATTCGCAAAATCGCCACACATTCAATATCTATTCTATACGGTCCAGTTGCTTCTTTCTCAGGGTTAAGCAATGTTTGCATTACAACTGCATAATTATTATCCGAACCTTCCACACGTTGAACATTAATTTTATTCTCTGGTACTAACTGGGACATATTAGATTCATCTGCTACATATGTAGGTACAGAATCTATATTAGTATGAGTAAAATAAACGTGCACCAAGTCAACTGGAAATTGATTACTCATATCAATTAAGCCACTCGCCTAAGTTCATATTCACTTGCAATAACAGCAGGCATTATGGCTTCATCAAACATAACAGCGTTATTAGCTGCTGGTTGATAAGTTCTAGGCACAAACCAAAGAGGCGATTTGCTTTTCACATTGCTAGCCTCTACAGTCGTAGTGTTTGTAATCGCTGAAGTAAATGCATGAAGATCATCCACTCTAGAAGTAACTTTTAAAGAGGCAGCACTTAAGCTTAGAACATCTTGAATGCCATCACTAAATGATTGGAATTTAATTAATAAACTTGCATCGAATGCTTCTGCAAGTTTATGCAACGTTTTCATTGTTAATGAATCAAAACTACCACTTTCAATTTTAGAAATTCTCTCTTGCTTTACTCCAGCAAGTTCAGCAAGTTGCTCTTGTGATAATCCTCGTTGTTTTCTCAAGGCATGAACCTGTGCGGCAATTCTGCTGACACAATTAGCCTGCATATATGCATGGGCATATTCTTTATCTAAAAACTCATTAGCTAATGTATTACGTAACTCGTTCATGATTTACTCTCCGATTTTGCGGATTACCTAAAACTATTGATTTAATTTCGTTTGCTTTAGTTGGAGCACCTTTAGGCACCCACTTATCCCCAATTTCCTTCGCGCCGAGTAAAAGCGTAAATTCACTATTTACATCGACAGTACCCTCACAAAGTAAAGGCCTTAATTGGACATTCCCATGCACTCTAATTTTATATATCCCAGACTCACTCGTACGAGACAACAACTCGGGCAAAAGAGTTTTACCATGGATTTTAAGCGTATCTAATTTCTGATTAAGTTTTGCTCGGTGCTTTTTTTCTAATGATGAAATCCATTTTTTGATTTCATTTTCACCAGCAGCGTTAACATAATCGAATAACTTATAGGGCATATTATATTAATATTATTATAATTGATACGTTTCTGAAAGATTTCAAGATGCTTTTGTGCTTAATCATGTAATTTCCAGCACATTTCATATAACTTTAAATACTAAAACACACATAACAGTGCTCAGTGTTGTATATCTTGAAACAGTAAGAGCTTCAATGATGAAAAATGAATTATTACTAAGCCTGTTTAAACGGTAGCACTTTAGCACCGGCCTTGAGCTCATCTAGGTAGTCCGCCCACGACTGCATCATGGCGGTACGCTGCTCGATGAACTTAGTGCGGTTGTAGGCAGCCCCCAGAGCATCCGGTACTTTATGCGCTAACTGGTGCTCAATGATGTACGGGTCAATGTTCAAGCGCTCGTGCAATATAGTGCGCGCCATTGCTCTAAAGCCGTGGGCTGTGATCTCCGTTTTAGTGTCGTACCCCATACGCTGCAGCGCCGCATTGATCGCAGCTGCACTCATGGGCTTTTTAGGATCGTGCCCGCCTTGGAATACAAACTCGCCATGCCCTGACAGTGCGTGTATTTCAGCAAACAGTTTAGCCGCTTGAATGGATAGAGGGACTAGATGCATGGTATTGGTCTTGCTCACACGGTAGCGCCACTGGTTTGACTCTAAGTCAATGTCAGCCCACTTAGCCGTGCGTAACTCGCTAGGCCTCACAAATACTAAGGGGGATAACCTGAGTGCCACCTGTACAGTGATCGAGCCCGTAAAGCCGTCTATTGCACGTAATAGCTCGGCAATCTCTTTAGGCTCGGTAAACGCTGCCATGTGTTTAACTATTGGGGCTGGTAATGCACCTCTTAAATCTACCGTAGGGTCACGCAATGCCCTGCCCGTTTGAACTGCATATCTAAACACTTGGCTAGTGGCCTGCATTGTTCGGTGTGCTGTTTCAAGTTTATTCAAGTTCTCGATACGCTTAATTACTTCTAATATCTGTGGTGCGGTTATCTCTGATATTGGCTTGTTACCTAGCCACGGGAATATATAGTTTTCTAATCGCCTTACAGTGCGGTCTTGGTGTGAGGCTGATTTATTGGTGAAGTAACTAATCGCCCATTCGCGAGCTACAACTTCTAAACTGTTTGCTGCAGCGGCTAAACCTGACGTCTTAACTGCTTTTTTTGACTCGCCTGGATCTATGTCATTAGCCAACTGTTTTCGAGCGGTATCGCGCCTGTCTCTCGCTTCTGAAAGTGTAACATCAGGATAGGAACCTAAAGCCAGAGTTTTTCGTTTGGCTATGAAGCGATAGTCAAAACGCCACAGCTTACCACCGCCTGGCTGGATGAATAGATACAGACCTTTTTCATCTGACAACTTATAGGGCTTATCTTTTGGTTTAGCGTTATTTACTGCGGTAACGGTAAGCATTTGACGGTATCTCCTCGCATGAACGACCTCATACCGTCAACAATACCGCCAACAATGACGGTATGTCAAGAAACAAAATAAACACTATGCACCGTAAAATAGGCGTAAAAAAAGCCTAAAAGGTTGAATTTACTAGGCTTTTTTACTTGTTTTGAAACATTGTGAAACGTTAAAAATAACTTAAATGGTGGAGCTGGGGGGAATCGAACCCCCGTCCGCAAATCCTCTACAGACAGTTCTACATACTTAGCCTTGTTGTTTAATTTAATCTGCACCACACCAACAGACAAGCAGTGTACAGACGA
>JABFSF010000115.1 GCA_013140755.1 Methylotenera sp.
ATCAATTATCCAGCCAAGTGATTTGCAAACCCATTTCAGCCTCGCTGGCTTGGAACTCATGCGCAACACCAATGTTAGGCACACAGGCTAAAGTGTCATTCCAATAGATTAAGGGGATTTTTACGCGCTGCCAAGGCGGCATATTGGCCTCTTGCAACAAGTGTTTTAATGTTCTTGTTGGTCGTAACGCATTTGGTTTAAAACGTTCACCACCATCACGATTGGTAATTCTAAGTTTTTGAATCCCGTGCTTAAATGCCAGCCCATGTCCGCGCACTTGTGCAAAATGCAGAGTTCCACCATTAGGAAGCGGCAATTCACCCTCACCCTGCCATAACAAATCAAAAGGGTCCGCATTGGTTTCTGCACATAAAAAAGCCCGTTGCTGATAACGTTTTAACCATAAATGTTGCAATTGAATGCTAAGTTCTGCCTCTTTTTTGGCATTGAGCAATTGCGCCAATATTTCAGTTAAATGCTCTGTATTTGGCATCGCAAGTTGATGTTGTGAAAACCACCAGCGCAATACATTTTTTGCACGTGCAAAATCTAATTGACACAACCCCTGCAAACACAAAGTATTATCTAAAAGCAAAGGCTCAGCATCTAGTTTAGCCAATGCTTGTAACATTTCATCCGCCTCCGCCAAGTGAGAAGCCGTTCTTGCGAGAGTAGGCTTTATACTTTCATACCTTGATTCCAAAATGGGCATTAACTTAAAACGTACAAAGTTACGCTCAAACTGCGTATTGTCGTTACTTTCATCATCACACCAATCTATGTGATGTGCTTGCGCATATTCAAGCAACATTGCACGCGATACGCCTAATAGCGGA
The DNA here is from genome assembly GCA_013140755.1 of Methylotenera sp. GTDB lineage: Bacteria > Pseudomonadota > Gammaproteobacteria > Burkholderiales > Methylophilaceae > Methylotenera. Next base: position 837 of record JABFSF010000115.1, read on the forward strand.
CGCAACAACCGCTTATTACAATCGATGTGCGCCATACTGGCTAGCCCCTTCACACCAGCCCCTCTAAATAACTGTAGCAATAAGGTTTCTGCTTGATCATCTTGGTGATGTGCTGTCACGACAAAATCAGAAAGCTCGTTATCCACTTTATAATTAAATAACGCTTCGTAGCGTTGCCGACGAGCCTCAGCCTCAACACCCGATTTACTCGCTTGATTAACATGCACCTTCACCACTTGCAAAGGAATATTAAGTTTTTGGCATTGCAGTACACAAAATTCTGCCCAAACATCCGCATTTTGGCTCAAACCATGGTGTACATGTAAAGCGCGTAATTCAAAAGGAATGTATCCTTGAACTGCTACCAGCAAATGAAGCAAAACGGTTGAATCTAAACCTCCACTTAAAGCCAACAAAAGCTTGGCATTTTCTGGTAGCAAGCCTGCACTCAAATAATGATTGAGTGTGTGTTGCAACTGAATAACGAGAGGATGTACGGTAACTTCAGCAGTTGCCTTTTTTAGGCGCAAAGAAGTTACCGCTGCTTTATTTTTCGGCAACTTCTTTAAATTTGCCATAACTCATTAAACGCTCGTAACGCGTTACCAATAAGGATTTAATGGATTTGGCTTTTAAGCTTTTAAGCTCTTCTTTAAGCACTACGCGCAAGGTGTCCATCAACACCTCTGGTGAGCGATGTGCGCCGCCTAAGGGCTCTGGTACGATACGATCTACTAAGCCTAGACCTTTCAAACGATCAGCCGTGATGCCTAAAGACTCTGCCGCTATAGAAGCTTTGTCTGCGCTCTTATATAAGATAGAAGCGCATCCTTCAGGCGAAATCACAGAGTATGTGCCATATTGCAACATCAGCAGCTGATCCACCACGCCTAATGCCAGTGCGCCACCTGAGCCACCTTCGCCAATAATCACACCGATAATTGGTGTTTTTAGCTCAGCCATCACATACAAATTGCGTGCAATAGCCTCAGATTGACCGCGCTCTTCCGCACCGATACCTGGGTACGCGCCTGGGGTGTCAATCAAAGTAATAATAGGGATATTAAATTTCTCAGCCAAGCGATATAAACGCAAGGCTTTGCGATAACCTTCAGGGCGCGGCATACCAAAATTACGGTATTGGCGCTCTCTCACATCACGCCCTTTTTGGTGACCAATCACCATCACTGGCTGGCCTTCAAAACGCGCCAAACCGCCTACAATGGCTGGGTCGTCAGAGTACGCGCGGTCGCCGTGCAACTCTTCAAAATCAGTAAATAATGCTTGAATATAATCAAGTGTATAAGGGCGCTGTGGATGGCGCGCCAATTGCGAAATTTGCCATGCAGACAAGTTGCCGTAAATATCTTCAGAAAGCTTTTTGTTCTTTTTCTCTAAAGCTGCCAACTCTTTAGAAATATCCAAATTATCATGGTCATCATGCGATGCACGCAGACTTTCAATTTTGGCTTCTAGTTCAGCGATTGGTTGTTCAAAATCTAAATAGGATATTTTCATGCAATTTGCTCATTTATTAACTTGTTTGTACGGCAATCTTACTTTCATATTGTATGCGAATGAAGACAAGGCGAAGGAGCGCAAACAGTACATCAAGTACGGCAAGCCCCTTCAACACCGTATCCATTCCCATACAATATGAAAGGTTTAATTATATAGGATTTTTACGTTCTGCTGACTTAACCATTGCGTTAAGCTCGCAATCAATTCATCGTGTAAATCTACGCGCCAGTCATTGCCTAACATCAGTTCTACCTTGCTAGTTTGATTATGGTACTCAATCTTAATCGCACAGCCGCGCTGCGCTTCTGTTTGCGTCATGCAATAGGGCTTTAATAATGTTTTTAATTTAACTGCATCTGATTGACCATTACACGATAGCTTGAGAAAACTCGCGCGGCTATTTCTTAAGCTTGAAATATCGTAAAGCTTTCTTGCATTTACCCGCAAACCACCTGAAAACTCATCGTTGCTTACACGGCCTTCCACAATCACCAATTGGTCATCTTTAAGCAAGGCTTGCGATTGATTCAAGAGCTCGTTGCCTACAACCACTTCAATGCGTGTAGTGCCATCATCAATCCCCACAATCGCCATTTTGCCGCGTCCTGTCATGCGGATACGAATACCAGACACAATCCCCGCCAGCAATTGCGGCTGCTCTTTTGGTGTTAAATTGGCCAAAGTGGTGCTAATAAATTGGCTTAAATCTTTTTGGTAAGCCCAATACGGATGCCCACTTAAATAAAAACCTAAAGCTGCTTTTTCTTCTTGCAATTTTTGCTGCTCAGTCCATGCAGGGACATCTGGCAACACATGCACCGCTTGGTCTGCCACCGCGCCAAACAAGCTATTTTGGTTGCTATTGGCATTGCTTTGTTCGGCAGCACTAATGGCAAGACCCACCCCTGCCAACAATGCATGACGATGAGGAGAAAGCTTATCAAAAGCCCCTGCACGAATCAGCGATTCAATCACGCGGCGATTCACTTTGCGTAAATCTAAGCGTGCGCAAAAATCAAACAAATCTTTAAACGGCCCGCCCTGTTGGCGGGCTTGTAGAATCACCTCAATCGCAGCCCAACCCGTGCCTTTAATCGCACCTAAGCCGTATAAAATCTGGCTTTTGTTGATAGGAGTAAATTTAAACTCACTTGCATTCACATCTGGTGGTAACACTTCTACTTTATTGGGGGCGCAGTCGTCATAAAAAATATGCACACTGTCCGTGTTATTCATGTCGGCAGACATGGTAGCCGCTAAAAACGCGGCTGGATAATGCGTTTTGAGAAAAGCCGTTTGGTAAGCAACCAACGCATAAGCCGCTGCATGTGATTTATTAAAGCCATAGCCCGCAAACTTCTCAAGCAAATCAAACAACTCACTGGCTTGACGCTCCGTCATGTCATTCTTTACAGCGCCTTCGGTAAAGGTTTTGCGCTGTGCATCCATCTCTTCTTTTTTCTTTTTACCCATGGCGCGGCGTAGTAAATCGGCACCACCTAAGCTATAGCCTGCCACCACCTGCGCAATTTGCATCACCTGTTCTTGATAGACGGCAATACCATAGGTTTCTTTCAAAATCGGCTCGGTGAGTGGGTGCGGGTATTCCACACGTTGCTTACCATGCTTGCGGCGGCAAAAATCTGGGATCAAATCCATTGGGCCTGGGCGATACAACGCCACCAACGCGATAATAACCTCAAAGCAATCTGGCATCGCTTGCTTGAGCATGTCTTTCATACCACGCGACTCTATCTGAAACACCGCTGTGGTATTGTCAGTTTTAAGT